>JAZUKH010000043.1:0-13562 GCA_045643185.1 Myxococcota bacterium
ATTTTATATAAAAATAAAGCGATATTTCACATTGTCGTGTGAAATATCGCAGTATGAAAGCTCGCCTAGCCGTTGATCTGTGACGGATGCGTTGCGATGCCTGCGGATTTACGCAGGTAGAGGTAATCGTCGCTCAGCGCGAAGGCGATGAGGTCGGAAATGCGTTTGGAACGCTCGAAGCGGGCTTTGATGTATTCTGGCGTTGCCTTGTTTGGGTTCCAGCCATCGGATGCGAGCAAAGCGCGAATGGACGTGGCGAGTGAGCCTGAGAAGAGCAGACCGGCACGGTCAGCCGTGTTGCGAATCGCATCCGACCAGAGTTTGGCGTCCGCCAGGGTGAGATTTTCGCGGCCGATACGGTCGACGAGTTCGGCGAATGGTTTGTATTTGTTTCGGTTCATGAAAGAGAGCTTGAACTTATCGGCGGCTTCGATCGTGTAGGCATCGCGTTCGCCGAGGCTCGTGCCGTTCGTGGCGACGTAATACAGGCCGTCGAGCTGGTGCCAGATCTCTTCGGAACCAAGATCGAAGATGGGGCCCGTTTCAAGACCGAGCCATTTGAGCCCGCCAATGTAGCCGACCCAGTGACGGATCGTCTGATCGTCGGTGACGTTTTCCCAGCATTCTTGCGAAAGCCAGCAATCGTTGTCGAAGATCAGCGGCACCGGCGTGGCATCGTAGCCCCAGAACAGTTTGAAGGGGTCGAGCTGGAAGGATTTGACGGCGAGTTCGATGGTTTGCGTGATCGGGTGATTTTTGACGCGTTCACCGCCGAGCAGCGTGCGTTTGGGCAAACGGTCTTTGAAGTTTGGCATGATGTGCGGCATCGCTTCCAGTAAAACGGTTCGCGCATATTTGAGCTTCGGATTGAGCAGGAATTCGACGAGTTCGGCTTCTTTGAGCGGGCGCCCGTCGACGAGTTTGGGACGACTCGGCATGTCGTTCGTGTTAAGGTCGGCGTCTGGCACGAAGACCTGTGCCATCTGCAAAAGGATGCGGGCTCGGTCATTGGCCTGGTGGCGCTGACAGATGGCGAGTGCTTCTTTGTAGATATCGACCTGGAAAGGATCTTCGATGAGCAGGTCACAGAAGGCAGAATAGGCGTTTTTGGCTTCGCCGGGCACCTGGCTGCGCACAAAAGCCTGTTCTTTGATCAGTGAGCCGTCGTGTGATGTGTCGGCGTCGATGGCTTCGGTGTAAAGCTCCTGAGCTTCGTTCCACTGTTTGAGCTCAACGCTGAGCACTTTGGCGGCAAAACTGAGGTATTTTCGGGTCAACTTGGGATTGTTGGCGATGATTTCGCTCGCTTTGACCGACTTTTTAATGTTTTCAACGAGGATACGACGTTCGTGATTCTCGTGATAGAGGGCATTGAGGCGCTCGAAAATGCTTTCTTCTTCGGGGAAGTTTTCAAAAAGCTTCCACAGCAGTTGTTCGCCGTTCTGTGGTGCATTCAGGCGGTCAAGGTAGAGATCGGCGAGCATGATCCACAGCGGCAGATCTTCCTGGTCGAGTTCAGGCGTTTTGACGACGCGCAGGATCGTGGAAGCGGCGAGTTCGGGGTCACCCAGTTTGGATTTGGCGTGAGCTTCTGCGAGGATGACGAGTGTTTCGCGCGATTCTGCCGTTTGTTTGGCGAGCGCTTCGAAATGAAGCAGCATGCGTTGCTGGTCGCCGCCAGGGTTGTTGAAGTGGAGGTCAAGGAGTTCGGGTTCGATCTCGAGCTGCTTTTCGAGTGACGGTGAATGGTATTCGATGTAGTCGTCGAGCGCGCGGCGTGCGATATCGAGTTCGTTGATCGCGTGCGCCACTTTTGAGATCTGAATGAGCAGCGAACCGTCGCCCGGTGCGTTCTGATAAGCCTGGTTAAGGTAGTTGAGCGCTTCGGTCAGGTTGTTTTTGCCCTTTCCGTAAATATTGGACAGGCGTGTCCACAGGGCAGCTTTTTTGACCTTGTCTTCTTCGTGCATGATGTGTTCACGAATGGTGTCAGCCAGGAAGTCCCAGTCTTTTTCTTTCGACAGATAGTCGTAAAGGTCGAGGCGTTTTGGATTTTCATACGAACAGACGGTGCAAGCTTCTCGCACGGCTTTGATCGAGTCTTCGAAGCGCTGCTGTCGTTTGAGCGCAGCCGCGCGTTGCAGGATGATCGCAATGTGTTCTTTCTCATTGAGCGTGTGTTCTTCCTGCTCTTCGAGGACCCAAATGAATTTTTCCCAGTTTTCAAAGCGTTCGAAGTAGGCGGCGAGCAACTCAAGGTCTGGTCGATAGGACATATCCTCGAGCATGTTGTTATCGGGGAGCAGCCGGTCTGTGGGTTCGCTGATATCGCCGGAGAGCAGTCTGGAAATGGCGCACCAGCGGCGAAGGTCTTGGGCTTCGCGCGAAGCGTCGTCAAGGACGGTCTCTGCCAGTTCGTCGAACGGCGGGCGCATGTTCGGCGTCAGTGAGGCCCAAAGCGCGCGTGCTTTTTCTGGGTCTTCGAGGTTGACGAGTGCATCGCAGGCGTATTCGTTGAGCGAGTCAGGCAGGTTCATGACGACGGCAGCCTGTAATGCATGGGTCGTGATCTCATACGGATAGGCAGAGTCAAACGCCACGTGCATGCGGTCGACCCATTTTTCGCGTCGTGCCAAGATCATCGTCTTGATCGAAGTGAGCAGACGGGAGTTGCTTGCAGTCAGCACGTTCGTGCATTCGCCGGGGACGTTCTCGTTGCCGATCAGCATGTCTGCGATGATCTCTGGATCGTGATTGCGACGGAGCAGTAATTCTGCGTAGATGCGACGAATGATGGCTTTGTTGGGGGCAGAAATGTTGTTTTCCAACAAATTCTGTAGTTTGTTGATGGCCTGATCCAGTTTGTCCTGACGCAGCGCGAGGTCGAGCCAGATGCGAAGCAATGTAATGTTTTCGTGGTTCTCGTCGACGGCTTTTTCGAAGGCATCGAGTGCGAGTTCCGGATCGTCGAGGCGATAGAGTTGCAAACTGCCCATCCAGAAGTAGGTGAGCCACTTTTTCTCAAAGGTTCCGCCGGCATCGAGTTCGATCTGTAGAATGCGGATGACGTCGTTCCAACGGTGTTCTTTTTGATAATGATCGAGCAAGTATTTGCGCGCCACGTCGTCTTTCGGGTTGATCGTCAGACATTTTTCGTAGATCGGGATGGCCTCGTCGATCAGTTCAAGTTCTCTTGCCTGAATATCGGCCATCTCGTGCATCATTTCGCCTTTGAGTTTGACGTCCTGCACGGTTTCCGAGTGTGATTTGATGAGCTCAAAGAGTTTTTCGAACGATTTTTGTTTTCGGTAAATGCGTTTGAGCGCTGCGTAAGCGTCGCGTGACTGTGACCATGTTGTACGCGCGAGTTCGTAATAACGTGTGGCCTGTGGGATGTTCGACAACTGATTTTCGGAGATCTCGCCGTTTCGATAGAGCAACGAAGCTTTGTATTCGGCGTTTTTTGAGCGGGCGACGTCTTCATCGGTCAGCTTGATGAGTTCTTCCCACTTTTCGAGCTGAATGTAGATCTTAGCGAGTGGGGCGTATGACTGTGGTTCACGCAGGTCGCGTTTTTTGAGTTCTTCGAGCGCTGCACAGGCCGTGTCGAGGTCGTTGTGATAATCGATGGAAATACGGGCGATCTGTTCGAGCAGGTAATTGTTTTCGGGCATGTCCTGCACGACATTCTGGGCGTCGGCATAAAGTTTGAGCAGGTCTTTCCAGTTGCCGAGTTTTTGGGTCATTCGTGCGGCGCCCTTGAGCGCAGCGAGGTCGTCTGGACGGATCTGTAAGATGGCCTGGTAGTGGTTAAAAGCCTTGTATTCCAGACCAAGTTTCATCTCGTACATCCAGGCGAGACGTGCATATTTCTCAATTTTGACCTCAGCTGTGTAGAGCGGGTCTTTTTGTGAGATGGCGTAGCTGAGTTCGCTTTCGAGGAGCAGGGCGAGCTCTGTCCAGTTGTCTTGACTTGTATAGATCTGTTCGAGTCGAGCGAGTGTCGGTTCGTAGGTTGGACACTGCTTGTTCGCGATCTGGAGCATCGAAAGTGCACTTTCGTTGGGTTCAAGATCATCGAGCAAGGTGACGGCGATCTTGTGGATCTGCTCAGCTTTGAGACGCGAGGTCGGCACGATGTTGATGCAGGCAGGAATGGCCTTTTTGAGCAACTGCGTGTAGTCGTCGTTTTCGAGACAGAGTGTGAGGTTTTTGTGAATGAGCTCGTCGTTTCCCGGAAAGCGTTCGATGCCGTCCAAAAGGACTTTGAACGCCATGTCTTTGTCGTTGTATTTGTAGTAGGCGAGGTCAACGAGCATCAACCGGTAGAAGATTTCGAATGGGGAATGGACGTCGTTTCGCTCGATCGCGTCGTTGAGCAGTTTGGAGAGACTGTCGGCTGCGTCTTTTTGCTCGTCGAGCTTTTCAGCGCGCGTAATGCCGAAATCGACGAGTTCGTCGTCGAGCGCACTGATGCTTCGCAGCGTTTCCCACAGGGCAGCCGCTTTTTCTTCATCGGGCAAAATGCACTGATAGAGTACCCACAAGCGTGTGATGAGGTAGACGGGCATTTCGTCGTCGAGAGAGACTTGTTGAGAGAGCGCTTCGTTGAGAAGTTCTTCGTAGCGTTCCCAGGCTCTGGTCGAGAGCAGCGCGTCTTCCCACAGGAAGAAGATTTCTGGGTCGAACGGTTGGTCATCGGCTTCTTCGCCTTCTTCAGTCTCGTTGACAGGGATCTCTTCTTTGAGCGTTTCGAGGATGGCGATGGCGCGTTCAGGTTCGTTAGCACAATACAGTTGAGTGCGTGCCAGCTCTCGTCGCAGGTTCGCTTTGCGTTCTGGCGTGGCTACGGCGATCTCGGCTTCCAGCGAATCCACCATGGCTTGCCAATCGGCGTTTGCGCGGTAGATGCGTCGTAATCCCGCATTGGCTGTACGACTCAGGCTAAATGCGGCTAACCCCTCTTCATACAAGGCTTTGGCGGTTTCCGGATCATTTTCGATCATGCCTTCGCGCAGTTCAGCCAGGGCACAAAATAATTCTGCCGCTTCGGGTCCATCCGCCAGGTTTTCAGCACTCTTTTTTAATCGTTCAACGTATCTTTCGATGGCAGAACGCCCTTGCGCCATTCTTCTTGACTGCTTGGCTGAGGTGTCAGCCTTGGTCGGCATTTCCAGGACTTCTGCTTCGCGTTCCATGCTCATAAAAGTATCCTCCATGATCTTTTTTCCGCCGCGTGAAAACGGTCAGTCAGTGTCAAGTCTACGCCATTATGCGCAATAAGGCACGTTTTGAAGGTCCGGGAGCTGCTTGCAGATGGGGTATCGGTAATAAAGCGTGTTTTGATCTGCAAAACGCGTGATGTGGTTATGGCCCAAAAATCATAATTGACCTGGAAATAAGGTGTGATTAGAAGAAGCGCGTTCGTTTGTGACGGGTGAATTTGTCGTTGATAACCTGACTTTTTAAGGAGAATTTGAATGAAACAGCTGGTCAAAATGGCTGCGTTGATCGCGGCAAGTGCTCTGTTTTGTGCTGCGTGTGATGAGGATGATACCTATTTGTTGGCGATGGGGGATGAGTGTTCAGACGCCGACGCAGCAGCGGGATTATGTGATCCGCAAAATGAGGACGGTGAAGACGGACCTCGTGTGAGCGGCAAAGACACGGATGGAGACGGTATTGCCGATGAAGTCGACAACTGCGTGAACAAAAAGAACACGAATCAGCGCGACACGGATGGGGATGGCGTGGGCGATGTTTGCGATAATTGTCCGGCGCTCGTCAATCCTGACCAAATGGACACGGATGGGGATGGAAACGGCGATGTTTGTCAGCCGACGATCGTTGATCCCAATCAGCCTGATCAGCCTGATGAGCCACAGACGACGCAGGATAGCGATGGTGACGGTATCGATGACAGCGAAGACAACTGTGTGTCGGTGGCGAATCCTGACCAGAATGATAGCGATAAAGACGGTGTCGGTGATGCCTGTGATAACTGTGTCGCCAAAGCCAATGCTGATCAGTCCGATCGTGATAAAGACGGCATTGGGGATGTGTGTGATAACTGCGCAGACATTTTTAACACTGACCAGTCCGACCGTGACAACGACGGCGTGGGCGACGTTTGTGATAACTGCGCCGAAGCATCGAATGCTGATCAAGCCGATGGGGATAGCAATGGCGTGGGGGATGTCTGTGAACCTGTGAATCCTGGCATCGGCACACCCAGTGACCCGTTCATGGTTATTTTTGATGCGGCTTGTGGTGACCAATATCACCATGAGGGCAATACAAACAGTGCTCCCACGAATAACATTAATTATTATCCAGGATGGACGAATACGCCGGAAACGGGCCCAGAGTATTATTACAAGCTCGTTCTCAAAAAGAAGGCGAATGTCCGCATCTATTTGGACGCGGAGCCGAGTGGTGTTGATATTGACGTACACTTGCTTCGTTCGATCGATCCGCTCGACCTGATCGATCGAAGCGACAAATCGATCTCAGCGACGTTGGATGCTGGCACCTATTGGGTGACTGCCGATACCTATGATAACCTGCGGGGTGATTATGGTCTGAACATCGAAGCGACGCCCTATGCAGCGGGGACGGTCGCTGACCCGATCATCATTGGTGATTGCGAAGGAAATGTGCCAACGCATTTTGCGTTTTATGACCAACGCTCGACCAAAAATGCCACGAGCAATGCTTATCATTCATACGCGCGTACCGACAAGGAAACGTGCAGCAGTGAATGTATCGACTACTATCGCCGCGGTTGTACGGGGAATAAGGTCGAAGTCATTAATAATAGTGAGCACACTGATCAAAGTGGTGCAGAATTCGTTTACAAGTTTACACTTAAACAAAAATCGCGTCTTTTTGCCAATCTGCGTTTCAAGAAAGAGTCGAGCATCGATAATGATATTCATATCTTTAATGCCGAAACTGGTGAACCTGCCATCAATGCAGACTACCGTGTGACTGGTTTTACGATCGATCCTGGCACTTATTATTTGACCGTTGATTCTAATGGTTCCAAGGCTGGTCAATATATCCTCGATGTTGTTTTTCATTCGATGGCGACCTCTGGTGACGACACATTGAATCAATATATGCTCAAGGCCGTTAAGTATTTAAATGATAATTATGGAAAACGCGGTTATTCGGATGTTTATTGGACGCACGATCTGAAGTACGGCAGTCAGATCATCAAAGGCAACTCGAAAGGACAAAATATGTGTGTTGCCGCCGTCGCTGAAACGATCTTGACGGCCATGGACATTTACGAGCAGGAAACGGGTGACAGTTCCGTTTGGAATCATTTGCCTTACAGCAGTTGGACGACATGGGGCAAATCGACGTCGATCGTCGACTGGATCAATAGCAGTAGTCCATACGGCTATGGTGGGGTTGGTGCCGCCGATGCCGTGAGTGCGTTTGGTATGGGCATGACTGTGTCGTTCAAAGAATTGTCGCCGGGTAACGTTATGGCGCTCAATTACGATTACGGCGGTGGTCATTCCACCGTGTTTTTAGGTTTCATTGATAAGAATTGTAATGAATACGACACGTGGAATGAAAACGTCGTAGGCTTCAAGTATTTCTCGTCGCAAACCGGTGGCATGGGCTATCGATATGCGCCGTTTAAGGGAAATTCGCTGTCCTGTAACTCAAGCATCGGCATCGATCCAGTCGTGCTGTATTATAACAACCATCAGTTGTGGGCTAACATGGGCGTCATTTATGCGCCCAAACACTGGGTCAAAACTTCTTATGCTGCAGGCATTGCCAATTTTGAATAATGAGTGATGTTATGAATGGATGATGCCCCCTATATCCGTCGTTGAGGAAATTTAGACGAGTCGGCGGATATAGGGATGATGCATGACAAATGGGTCACTGCCTGCGTTTGACACCGAATGGCGTATTTGCGCCAAAGCTAAAGCCAAACATATCATTGAGGGCCGAGACATCCGTCAGCGGGAACGGGTAAGGCATGCTGTACACATCATCATTGTAGTCTGTATTTTAAATCATTTAATGACTCAGAGTGAGTTATTTGTTAAACACAAATCGCTTTTGACGTGATTTGGCGTTAAAATTGTTTCTCTGTGACCTCTAGCCCCAAAGAACGCTTCCAATGATCGATGAATTTCCTCTGATTGTAGATCTGGCCTTCATCTTGATGGCGGCTGGCATTACGTCGCTTATTTGTCGTGCCCTCAAATTACCGATCCTCGTAGGTTACTTGCTTGCCGGTTTGCTGACAGGGCCTCACTTCGCGCTGTTTCCAAATGTGACGGATGTTACGAACATCCATACGTGGTCTGAGATCGGCGTGATCTTTTTGTTATTTGCGCTTGGACTTGAATTCAATTTCAAAAGTCTTCTTAAAGTTGGCAAAACGGGGGCGATCACCTGCAGTTTGGTGGTCGCCGGCACGATGTTTTTTGCCTGGTTGCTTGGACTTTGCTTTTCTTGGACGACGACACAAAGCATTTTTATGGGTGGTATGCTGTCCGTGTCCTCTACGATGATCATCGTCAAGGCGTTTGAAGAGCTTCATCTGAAAGGCAAAGCATTTACGCACATCGTCTACGGCGTTGAGATCTTTGAAGACATCGTCGCCATTCTATTACTTGTCATTCTACCGATGGTGGCGATGAGCCAAAGTGGCTCACTGGCGCGCGATGTTTCGCTTTCACTCATGCGGGTGACCTTCTTTATGGTCATTTGGTTCGTTGCCGGCATTTTTCTCATTCCAACGTTATTGCGCAAGGTCAAAAAGCTCGTCAACGAAGAGGTCTTACTGGTGATCTCTCTGGCGCTTTGCCTGGGCATGGTCTTGCTGGCTGACTATGTTGGACTTTCGACTGCCCTGGGCGCTTTTGTGATCGGGTCGATCCTGGGCAGTACGACCGAAGCGCATCGCATTGAAACGATCATGACACCGATCAAAAATTTGTTTGGTGCCGTTTTTTTCGTTTCTGTCGGCATGATGGCAGATCCGTCGGTCATCATGTCGCATTGGGACATGATCCTGCTCGTTTTGGTGCTCGTCGTGGCGATCAAACCCATCATGGGAACGATCGGCGTTTATTTGTCGGGACGTGGTCTTGACCATTCGGTTCATGCCGGTTTTAGTTTTGGACATATCGGCGAATTTTCGTTCATCATCGCGAGTTTGGGCATTTCATACGGCGTTTTGGAAGATTACATATATCCCGTGGTCATCGCGGTCAGTGTCATCACGACGATGACAACGCCCTACATCATTCGATTGGCGGACCCGGTTTATATGCATCTGGATCGCTGTTTGCCGAAAAAATTGCGTCAGATCTTTGAACAGGCACCGAATGAAGCGCTTAAACATAGTCCAAACCGTCGTGCGGTTCTGCTCAAACAGTTCTTTGTCGAGACTTTTGTGCTCGTCATGCTGCTCATCGGCATCATATCGTTCGTTGGCGGTATTTGTTCGCCGCTGATCGAACAGCTGTTGGCGACCAGGCTGACAGAAAGACTCGACTTTGTGACGAGCGCCATAACGGTCTCGCTGATGCTTGTGTGCATGATGCCGTTTTTAAGTGCCCTGATTTTGCGCAAAAAGCACCTGAGTCGCGCGATCTTTGTTGCATTGATCAAGGGCGGTTATCAAAAGACGTTTTTGACGTTGCAGATCATTCGTGTGTTGATCGTGATCGGTTTTATCGCCTTTGCATTGATCACAACATCGCCGTTCAATTTGCCGATCGACTTGGCAATCAGCGCTGTGATCTTTAGCATTGTGATGCTCTCACGCGGATTTTTAACCAATTATTTGCGTATCGAACGTCAGTTTTTGCTGAATTACAACGAAGCCGAGAATGCGGAACAGCGTGAAGCCTCTTATTCGCAAAATGCAGAGGTCTCCATGAACGATATTCGCGAAGGTGAATGGCTGTCAAATGATCTGATGGTCGGGGAACTATGTGTGGATGAGGCTTCAACGTTGGTCAATCGGACGCTCATCGACCTGAATTTGCGTGCTCGTCATGGCCTTTTCATCATCCGTATCGAGCGCCAGGGCTCAATCATCAATATCCCAGCGGGTGCAAGCGTCGTCTTGCCGAACGACCGGCTATTTATCGTGGGCAAAAAAGAGGCGTTTCAGGTCTTGTTCATGCCACCATGGGATGTTTCCGAAAAGTGCCTTCATCGTTCAACGATGGCTGAATTCACGCGTCACATCGCAGAAAAGCAGACGGATATGGCGCCGTTGCGTTGTATTGCGCTTCCGATCGGTCCAGATGCTTATTTTGTGGGTAAAACGCTTCGCGAATCGGGCATTGCGGCGCGCAACCAGTGTCTGGTGATCGGTATTGAGGTGTCTGAACGCGTTTCGATGAATCCTGACCTGGATGAAGTCCTGGAACCAGGCGCTCGCCTTTGGGTCGTGGGCGAGCCCGATTCTCTGACGGAGCTGATCAAGGCCAATCTGGCTTAGCGCGTCAAAAAACAGAGTGCGCTTTGCGCGAGGAGTTTCGCGGCGCCGACCTGCGCCGCGTCATCGACGTGAAACATTTCGTTGTGCCATGAATACACGGCTTCGTTGGCCTGGCGTGAGCCGAGCCAATAGAAAAAGCCGGGAACGCGTTGCATGTAATCCGCAAAGTCTTCGGTGGCCAGGCCTGGGACGGAATCGACGATCGCGTCCGAACCGAGTGCCAACGCCGCGGCCTGGCGGGCAATTTCGGTCATTTCATGGCTGTTGATGACGGCTGGGACTTGTTCGTCGATCACAAAATCAGCTTTGCATTCAAAACAGGCTGCGGTCGCTTCGACGACTTGTTTGAGACGAGCCAGGGCACGCTCGCCAACGGCTGGTTGATGGTAGCGCATACTGCCGGTCATCTCGACCTGGTCGACGATCAGGTTCATTGGCGTGCCACCGTGGATCGAGCAGATCGAAAGGACCAGCGCTTCCATCGGGTCAACATTGCGCGCCGGTATCGTCAAAACAGCTTGGACGATGGCACTGGCACAGACGATCGGGTCGACACATTTGTGCGGCATGGAGCCATGACCGCCAACCCCGTGCACGGTGATGCTAAAGTTGATCTTTGCCGCCATGAGCGGGCCCTCGTGCACGACCACTCGCCCTGTCTCAACTTCCGGACGATTGTGAAGACCAAAAATGGCTTCGATCGGAAACCGGTCGAAGGCGCCTTTGGCAATAATTTCACGCGCGCCATTCGTCGTTTCTTCAGCGGGTTGGAAAATAAAGACGACTTCACCAGCAAGTTCGTGACGAAGGCGCGAAAGCAGTTTGGCGGCTCCGATCAAGCCCGTCGTGTGAAAATCGTGGCCGCACAGATGACCTTTGCCTTCAATCAGACTTTTGAATGGCGAATCCCACTTTTCACAGACTTTGAGTGCGTCGATGTCGGCGCGAAGGGCAACGCAATGGCCTTGACGCGCAAATTTGAGGTGGGCTACGACGCCCGTCTGCAGACCGAGGTCGACGAGCTCCACGCCGTCAATGTGCAATAACTGCTCCCGAATATAGGCGGTCGTTTCAACTTCTTCCCACGAGATCTCGGGGTGTTGGTGAAGGTGATGACGTATAGAAAGCAGGTCTTGCTGAAAGGCTTCGTCAATGTCCGGTAATGAGATCATGGTCTTCTCTCCCAAAAAATGGGGTGACGCGCGGACAAGCGATGTGAGGGCGCGGAGCAACCCGCCGTTATTCGTAGGTTTTAAATAAGTCGCAAAGCAATTTCGTTTGTTCGTCTGTGAAATCGATCTTGCCACTCGTTTTGGCTAGGCCCAGGGATGTTTCGCACAATTCCGGCGTCATGTTCGTCAGGATCGCTTCATTGCAGACGGTGTTGAGCATCTCGGTTTTATCAGCCATGAATGTGCCTAGCAAGGTTTTGCAAACTTCCGGCTTCATTTTGTGCAGGTCAAGTTCAAGTTCGCTGATGATGTAAGCCGACATGTTGAGCGCTGCCGTGACGTCGCCTGAGCCTTTTTCTTTGACGCACATCATCATGCTTTTGAGCTGGTTTTGCGTGGCCGTATCGCGGTTGAGTGAATCCATCAGATCTTCTGAACAGGTGCCGGGTTGAGCCATCTGGGCGTTCATGAAATCAATAAAAAAGTCTTCGACGTCGCCTTTGCAGCCCTTGGCACTGCCATCGGATGCATTGTCGAGCAGGTCGCGGTGAAATTTGTCACATGATTTAAGGCTTTGGTACTGATTTTTGACTTTGGCGTAGTCGCAGGACTTTTGAAAATCACAGTAGTCTTCAAGCACAACGGCGATCTCAGGTTTGACACAGGCGGTTGTTTGACAAACGATGGTGAGCGCACATCCGATCAAGATGAGCTTCAGAATTCGGTTCATGGTTCCCTCAGAATTGCGCCAGAGCGATTTGGGTCTGACGTGATGTGATGAATAAAAACAGTGCGTTTCTCACAAAACGCAAAAATCGGGTACCAAACGTTATGAAAGGCTGTTTTATTCGCAAATATTATTGTCCCGGCTAGGTTTATGAGAACTCGTGCGCCTTGTTGGGGCGCGCGAGTCATGTTGCTCGCTGAATGCAGACCAAAAAACTGATTTTTTGTTGCAACGAGCTGTGTGACGTATCAAGGATTACGCGTCTGGCTGCGTACTGAGACGTTTCATGCGTTCAATGCGGGCGCGGGCGCTCGACAAACGGCGTTGTTCCTGACTGGGCGTGTGGTGGAGCGAGATCATTGCGCCTTCGTGTACGGCTTCTTGAGGCAAGGCCTGGGCGGGAAAACGCACAGGCCCGGCTTCGGTCTCGAGAATGACCTCGTCGCCGTCCACGCGGTCAACGACGAGCAGCATGCCCGAACTGCGTCGATCGACTTTGACGAAAGACGGGGTGGACGTTGTGCTCAACACGGCGGTCTGACCACTACTCGATGTGGTCACGGGCGTCTGGACAATTCCCTCTTGGATCGGTGGAACCTGGTCGACGCTCAAGCCCTGATAGGGCAATGACAGCGCGAGCAGGTCTTCGGCATAAGCCTGGCTTCCGCAAAACACTGCCGAAAACAGAGCGAGGATACACGACACATAACGACTGACTTTTAGCATGACATACCTCCCATGCCGTTGGGCGGACCGGTTTGGGTCCGCGTGGTGTTGGCGAAGTGATGTCGGAGGGAAGCCCCTCGAATCGCTTCCTATAGTATTCGCCAGCAAGTTTCGAAATGTGACATTTTTTTTTAAAAAAAGTGACGTGTAAGTTGCAGCTCAGCCAAGGATCACAATTTGTTTTTGTTTGTTCGTTTATTCTTAACATTTTGTATTGGAGCAGGCCTGGGCCTGCGGCGCGCAGGGGGACGTTCGCGCTCGTCCCCCTTGCAACCCCCGAGCGCTCTTTTGTCGGCCGTGTGGAACTCGCTTCGCTCAAACATGCCACACGGCCGTACCAAATTCAGGAACAGTTAAGGCAGATCATCGTAAACTAAATTTTGGAGTCGGCGGCCGCGAACTTGCCTTCGGCTTCGGATAAATCGCGGCCGCTCGCCCAATCTCA
>JAZUKH010000044.1:0-10459 GCA_045643185.1 Myxococcota bacterium
GGGGGTCGCGGCGTATTTCGTAGAAATAGCCGCGTAGGGGGAGACTTCCCCCTCCACAAAAAATAAAAATAAATAATAGGCCGTTGTGACGGCTATAACCCTGAATATAAAGAGAAAATTGGTATGGTGATTTGTCCTAACTGTCATTCTGAAATGCCGAATGACGCGAAATTTTGCAGCAACTGCGCGACAAAGCTCCCGCGAACGTCGTCGAACAGCCTGGTCGGCAAACGCATCAACAACAAATATATCGTGACGCGCAAACTGGCCGAGGGCGGCATGGGCGAAGTGTATTTGGCGAAGCAGGAAGCGCTGGGTCAGGAAGTCGCGATCAAGAAACTTCACGCGGAATTGTGCCGTGATCAGACGCTGGTGGATCGCTTTATCACGGAGGCGCGCGCTTATGGGAAGATTTCGCATCCGAATGCCGTCAAAGTTCACGATCTGCTGAATGTGAACGGTGAATTGTGCATCATCATGGAGTACGTGAAGGGCGAAACGCTGACGTCGTATTTGGAAAAAGGCCATTGTTTTTCGACGCGTCAGATCATCAACATCGGTATGCAGATCGCGGATGCGCTGGCGACGGCGCACGAGGCGGGAATCATTCACCGCGACCTGAAGACGGAAAACATCATGCTTCAGGAGACCGTGCCCGGGAAATTTTCGGCGAAGATCTTGGATTTTGGCATTGCCAAAGTTCAAAACGCGCCGACGGATGGCAAGACGAAAGAAGGCATGATCCTTGGCACGCCAGAGTTTATGAGCCCGGAACAGTGCTATGGCGCGAAAGACATCGACGGACGCACGGATATTTACTCGTACGGGATCATTTTGTACGTGATGGTGGCGAATTGTCTGCCATTCCGCAGCGAAACGAAGCTTGGCACGCTCGGCAAACAGATCAATATGGCGCCGCCTGCGTTGATCCGTCCGGATGGCAAGGCGCCGTCGAGCGATCTCGAAGCGTTGATCATGAAGTGTTTGGAGAAAAAGCCGGAGGATCGATACCAGCGTTTTGCGGATGTCATCACGGATCTGGAACACATTCAGGACGGCGAACCGCTTGAATTTGCGCACAGTGTGGGCGCGGGCACGGGCTTGTCGACGCCGAATGCCGGTCCGTGTGCCTTGAATGATGCGCTGGAATCGTCGAAGACAGAGATCAGCGTGATTCCGAAGCTGCGTGCAGCCGAGCCGGTCAAGATCTCGACGTCGAAGTCGCTGCTTTTGGAAGACGACCCGGATGGTGAGATCGACGATGATTCGTCGATCGGTTTGCGTGCGGTCGAACGCATTGAGTCTTCGGGAACGTTGATCGCGAAGCGCGACACGCGTCCGGCAGACGAGGACCGTTCGATCGACGTGGATCTGTCGATCGACGTGGATGATTCGGAGCTTTCGATCGAACCGGTCATGGCAGTCGAGGCGCCCCACAAAGTTGAAGTGGAAGACAAGCCCGTGAACGCAAACCAAAGCTCAAATGAGGTCAAGCCTATGGAATCTAAGGATTCTTTGATTCAAATGACGATCGTTTCAGATGAAAAAGACGAGTCTGGCGACTTAAAACTCGGTGAATATGCGGGCGAATTTTCGTGTGCGAACCTGAGTTTGGGTAAGATCGAGGGAGATGTGAGCCTGACTGGTTTGAAGCTTGGCGCGATGGATGGCACGGACGGGCCTGACGAGTCGGTCGTGGTGCCCAAAAAGCGTTCGTCGAAGGCGCCGATCGTCGTGCTGCTGCTTTTGATCGCTGCCGCTGGTGTGGTCTACGTGTTTGGCGATGAACTTGGTCTATCGTCGCTGTTGGGTTCGTCCACGGCGGTGGATGAACCCGCCGTGGCGCAGGCTGATGCGCCTGCGCCCGTCGTGGCTGATGCGCCTGTGCCCGTCGTGGCTGAAGCGCCGGTGGCGCCGGCCGAACCCGTGGTCGAAACGCCGTCCTATCCGCCGTGTGAAGCGATGACTCAAGCTGCGTTGGTGCGCGGCATTTGGCGCGCCTCGCTCGCCACGGTCGGTGACAAGCTCAATGCGGGCGATCTTGACAAGGCCAAGGCGCAGCTTACCGAGATCGAGGCCAAACTCGTTGAGGCGAGTGATGCCGATAAGGCGTTGATCGCCGAATTGAATCAGAAATACGAGCTCTGTGTAACGGCACTCGACACGGCGACGAAGGCCAAGAAAGACATGGAGTGCGGCAGCATCAAATCGGTGTTGGACACCGTGCCCGTTGAGGCCAAAGGCGTGCGCAGCAAAATTGAAAAGCTGCACAAGAGTTGTGCGCGTGACGTTGAGGCACCGCCTGCGTTGCTCGACTAAACAAAAAAGGCGCTCTTTCGAGCGCCTTTTTTTGTTTTTACTTCAGATCTTCAGGGAGATCCGTTTTGATATAGAGTTCGCGAAGTTGTTTTTCGTCAACGTCGCCCGGCGCTTCGGTCATGAGATCAGCCGCTTTGTTGGTTTTGGGGAAGGCGATGACGTCGCGGAGCGAGTCGGCGCCGGTGAGGAGCATGACCATGCGGTCGAGACCGAAGGCGAGACCGCCGTGAGGAGGCGCGCCGAAGGAGAGGGCGTCGAGGAGGAAGCTGAATTTGGCGCGGGCTTCTTCGTCACCGATGCCGAGAGCCGCAAAGACTTTCTTCTGAACGTCGATGTTATGGATACGGATGGAGCCGCCGCCGAGTTCGATGCCGTTGAGGACGAGGTCGTAAGCCTGAGCGTAGACTTTGTCGAGTTCACCGCGTTCAAAAGCGGGCCAGTCGGAGGAACGGGGGCTCGTGAACGGATGGTGCATGGCGTACCAGCGATTATCTTCGTCGGACCATTCGAACATCGGGAAGTCGGTGACCCAGGTGAGACCCACGTCTTCGGACTTGGTCATTTTCTTGGGGATCCAGTTGTTTCGAACGGCAATTTCTTTACGGACGCGGCCGAGTGCGTTGCGTGCGGTATTGAGTTTGTCGGCAACGAACATGATGGTAGCGCCTTCTTCAGGTTTGAGTTGATCGATCAAAGCCTGTTTTTCTGCGTCGGAGAGGTTTTTGGCGATACCGGCATCGAGGGCACCGTTTGTCACTTTTGTCCAAGCGAGTCCTTTGGCACCGTACGTTTTGGCAACATCGCCGTAGGTCTGTTCGATGTCTTTTCGTGAAAGCTTGACGGAAGCCGGCACGACGATGGCGCGGATGGTGCCCTGTTTGTTTTCGAGGGCGCCCGCGAAGAGTTTGAACTCGGTATTGCGGAAGATCTCGGTGACGTTGTTGAGTTCCATGCCGAAGCGGATATCCGGAGCATCGACGCCGAAGCGGTCCATGGATTCGTCCCAGCTGATGCGTTTGAACGGACGCGTGAGTTTGATGCCGAGGACTTCGTCGAAGATGGTGCAGATCATTTCTTCGCAGATGTTCTGGATGTCATCGGGTTCGATGAAGGACATTTCCATGTCGATCTGTGTGAACTCGGGCTGACGGTCGAGTCGCAGGTCTTCGTCGCGGAAGCAGCGTGCGATCTGGTAATAGCGGTCGAAACCGGAGACCATGTAAAGCTGTTTGAAGAGCTGCGGCGACTGGGGAAGGGCATAGAATTTTCCGGGCTGAACGCGGCTGGGAACGAGGTAGTCGCGAGCGCCTTCCGGCGTGGATTTGCCGAGCACCGGCGTTTCGAGATCGAGGAAGTTGTGGCCTTCGAGGACGCGGCGGATCGTGCGCGTGATCATGCTGCGCATGATGATGTTCTGGTTCAAGCACGGACGACGCAGGTCGAGGTAACGATACTTGAGACGAAGTTTTTCGTCGGCATCGCAATCGTCGTGAATGGCGAACGGCGCTGTTTCAGCGCGGTTGAAGATACGAAGCTCTTTGGCTTCGACTTCGATCTCACCCGTTGCGAGCTTTTTGTTGATATTGGCGCCACGTGAAATGACTTCGCCTTCCACGCCGATGACCCATTCAGCACGAAGTTTCGAAGCCTGTTCAAAAAGCGGGCTGTTCGAATCGACATGGATCTGCGTCACGCCATAGCGGTCACGCATGACGATGAAAAGGAAACCACCCAGGTTGCGGTAGTCCTGAACCCAGCCAACCAGACGAACTGTCTTGCCGATGTCAGAACCACGAAGATCACCGCACGTGTGCGTGCGTTTAAAACCGTTCAGAAATTCACTCATCTTTATTTCCTTGTGTTGCGGGCAAAGTCACTTTGGCTTTGAAACCCCAAAAAAGCGCAAAAAATTACGCCTCATCTTGAACGGATGTCAATCGCTTTTCGCGTGTCTTTTTAAATAAATTATAGGTATACGCGCGTTAATCTTGAACAAAATGGAGAGACTTTCGTTTAACGCCCCCGGCCAGGCGTTTTTTGTCCCGAAAAAGCGCCGTTATTTATGTTCAACGGCTAGTTTTAGCCCTTTATTATGGTGATTCAATGCAACAAAACCGGGATGTTTCTTTGCTTGGGCGCATCAGTCTGATTTTGGCTGCGCCGGCGATGAAACTGGCAATTCCAATGCTCTTGTTGATCGCAGCCGTGACTGGTGTATTAATTAAACCAGCGCTTACGATTCAGAACGATGATGACGTCATTAAGTTTTTACCTCAGGATGACCCCAAGATCGTCAAGTTTAAAGACGTCAGCGACAAGTTCCATGGCCTTCAAATGGCCATTGTCGGTGTCGAAGCTCAGGGTGATTCGAACCTGTTCAATCTCGAAGATATTACGCTCATCCGTCGTTATGCCGTCGAGTTCAAGACGTTGATGTGCGACAAGATCGATGGCAATGGCGATGTCATTTTGGATGAAAACGGCGAGGCCGTTCAAACGCCTTGTGTTAGCAATACGACGTGTTTTACGGAGATTCAGGATATCGGTCACGCCGTGACCGAGAATGGCGAAGTGACGTCGAGCGTGACCGACCTTGTGCCTGAATATCCGCTGCCGGGAACGACCGAAGCGACGGAAAAAGCTGAGGAGATCAAGACGTCACTCAAAGAGGTTTACGACCACTGTCGTACGCTCGACCACGTGAACGGCTTTTTGGTCAGCGATGACGGCCGCGCTGCCGCCATCTATGCTCAGGTCGATGACGCAAACGTTTCAGTCAAACAGGCTGCTGACAAGATCAACGAACATGTCATCAAGGTCAAAAAAGAAATGGGCCTCGACGATGCGGTCGACATTTATTACGGCGGTTCGCCGTTCATCGGCTCCTACTCGGCAGATACGGCGCGTAATGACATGAGCCGCCTCATGCCGTTCGTCATGCTCATCGTTATTGGCATCATTCTGATCACGAGCAAGTCCATCTTTGCCACGATCATCGCGCTTTTGAGCGTCGGTGTTTCGATCGTCTGGGTCCTCGGCGGCATGAGCATGTTGGGCATCAAACTCACGCTCATCTCGACATCTTTGCCGATTTTGCTCATGGCATTGGGCAGCGCCTATTCGATCCACTTGATCACGGCAATGCTTTCGCGTCTCGACTCGGGCATGAGCCGTCGCGAAGCGATGCGCGAAGCCTTGATCCACACCGGTCCTCCGATCATCGTCTGCGTGGCCACCACGGCCGCCGGTTTCTTCTCGTTCCTCGCCATGGACGTTGACCCGATGGTTCAATACGGCGCGGCGATGGGCGTTTCCACCATCGTCATTATGATCGTCACCTTCTGGGTTGTCAGCGCGACCTGCGTGCTCTTGCCGATCAAGCCCCAAAAAGAAGGCCGTGCGCCTAAATGGGCAACAAACGCCATGAAAAAAGGCGCTGATTTCGTTTATGGTCACGGTAAACTTGCCCTCGTCGTTGTCTGCCTGGTCTTTGTTTTTGGTGGCACCTTCGCCGCCCGCGTCGAACCTCACGGTGATAACTCGTCCCTCTTTGCCGAAGGCTCGTTACCCGTTCGCGCCGATGACTACATGGTCAAAAACTTCGGTGGTGCTAACTTCATTCAGACCGAAATCAACGGTGACGTTTCGTCCCCGCTCGTGTTGCGCCAGGTTGAACGCATGACCGCGTTCATCAAAGCTCACCCGCGTATCGCCGGTATTCAGTCGATCTCCGACGTCGTTCTGCTCGTCGGCGGCTCCATGGGCGACGGCTCACACATCACCGACAACTATCTCCAGGCTAAAAACCTCACGGCACTCGCCTTCTCGAACGACGCCTCCGTCTCGATGGAACTCTCCATGTGCGCTTGCGAAAACCCGACGCGCAATGGCGTTTGCCTGCCCGAATGCGTCAGCCCCAAAGATGGTTCCTGCCTCACGACCTGCACGCCTGACATGAACTGGCATCACTCCCTCATGCAGATCCGCGTCAAGGATAAAGACCTCTCCGAAGGTGCCCGCGTCGCCGATGAAATGCAGGAACAGATGAAGCCGATCTTCTCACCCCGTGTTGCCATTCCGCGTAACAAACTCAATGAGAGCGCTATCAACATCGAAAAAGACGAATACATTCAGCACATCGAATGGATCTTCAAAGCCTACGAACTTCGTAATGCTCCCGAAACCGGGCTGCCTTACGTCACCAAAAAAGCTACGAAAGATGAGATCGCCTCAGCCATTTGGGATGCCAAAATCAAGGTCAGCAAGGACGATATTCGTGGTCCGATCAACATGACGCTGTTTGATGAGGAAGACTGCTCGGTCACCCTTGATGTCGAACGTGAAGAAAACCCCGCGACGCTCGATGGCGTTACCGACTTGATCTTCGCGCAACTCGAGGGCGGCACGCTCACCGAAGACTCGCTCTTTGAGATCATCAAAACCTACGCCGATCCGTACGAGCTCGAAGACCTCGAAGGCGTTCGTCGTGCGACCACCTACATCTATAATACGATCATGAGTGTTGGTGAGACCAAGCTTCGTGAAGAACGCGCTGCTCGTCTCTTTGCGCTCTATGAAGTCAAAAATCCGTCCGACAAATTCGACGAACTCGTCAAATCCGCTGTCTGGGGTCTTGCTGATGACAACGCGTTCCTGCCCATGGATAAGGTGCCCGAGCTTCTTCAGTTCGCCGTCGAATTCCATTCTGGCGAAATCGCCAAGGAAGTCACCTACGCCCTCGAAAAAGTGGAAAATGTCACGTCTGAGAGCGTCGAAGCCGTGTTGAGCGAACAGATCTTCGATGTGGCGCGCGTTTACTATTTCGACAACGAAAAACTCAACCGCACCAAACTCGTCGAAGGCATCGTCGCGGCCAAAAAGGACGGCACTTACTCGTCCGAATGGCTCGCCAACGAGCTTCACAACATGATGAAGGTCGGCGAGGAAATCGACGTCATTCCTTCGGGTTATCCGATCATCTACCGCGCCATGAATGCGTCGGTCGTTCACAACCAGATCGTCAGCCTCGTCTATTCCTTCATCATGGTTCTGATCTGCTTGATCCTGTTCACGATGAGCTTGCACATGGGCTTCATTTCGGTCATTCCGGCCTTGATGACGGTCATTCTGACCTTCGGCGTGATGGGCTTGTTCGACCTCGGTCTCGACGTTGGTTCGTCCATGATCGCCGCCATTTCGCTCTCGGTCGGTATCGACTATGCCTGCCACCTGATCTGGAAATTCGGCGAACCCAGGAAAAATGAAAAAGCCTGTAAAGAAGCGAGCGACAAGATGCTCGAATCGACCGGCTGGGGCGTTGTCATCAACGCGCTCGAGATCGGCCTCGGTCTTGCCGTACTCTACTTTGGCGATCTGCTCCCGATGCGTAACTTCGGTGTGTTGACGGGCGTCGCGATGATCATCAGCGCCATAGCTTCGTTGCTGCTGCTCTCCGGCCTCATGCGCTGGGCGCGTATGCACTCGTCCAAAAAGGAACTCGTCACGCCTGAAGGCGTCGTCGTCGACGTGAATGACGTTGATGCGTCTGTCGAAGCCGATTCAGCTTCGTCTGAATCCGTCGATTCAGCTTCGTCTGAATCCGTCGAGTCGGCCTCGTCTGCGCCTGCTGATGCAGAGTAATATATAATGTAATGGATCGCTAGGATGGCTCGGGCTATTCGCTTTGCGAATACGCCCGAGCAAACCGCCTATTCGCAAAGCGAATACGGCGGTTTTTTTAATTTTGGCGTGCGTCGTCAACGGGTTGTTGGGCAGGAAAAGTGTTTTTATGCCCGAAAACTGATCAAAAACTTGTATAAGGTCATTGTTTTGGGACGCTAATCGCCCAAACTTGCGAAGGAGACAAAACATGGATGACTGGAAAAAAACGTATGACGAAAAATCGTACGCCCTTGGCTATATCGAAGGCTTTCAGGAAGCTTACAAAGAGGAATACGCCAACGAATATGCCGCAGCCTACAAAGAAGTGACGGCAGGCAAACGTCAAATGGAAGGCTACGATGCGCAGGTTATGCAAAAAAACATGCAAAAAAACATGGTGAAGCGCATGCTTAAGGAGTTTTCGATCGAAGTGATCTCACAGACCACTGGTTTTTCGATCGAAGAGATCCGTGATTACAAACAAAAATTGGATGCGCAAAAAGCCTAGAACGTGTGCAGTCACGTAGCGTGCAGTGATCCTTGACCAGTTTGTTTTTAGGCAGGCCGGGGTTTGCAGCACGCGGGGGGATGGCAGAGGCGTGCGGACCGCACGTCTCTACCGTCCCCCTGCAACTAAAATGGTGTTGCGTTTTTTTGAGCTACGAAGCGTTGGTCATAACCAAGCGGGATGGTTTTACGACCATTAGTGCTTGCAACATATTAATCATCTATTAGAATTTTCACTGCTCCAATACGTATAGTCATAATTCGTATAGTCATAATTCGTATCGTCATTATATGTATATTTCGAAAAAGTAATCTCAGCGACGCAAACATCACCACCATGAGTTGTGGGAAATTCTTTATTTGCGCATACACATTGATTGTTTTTGCAGATGCTATATTTACCACACGTGCCTTGACCGCATGCACAGCTGTCATTCCAGCAAACGTCATCTTTCGTCGTCAACAAACTATAAAACCATTTGTCATCTGTCCCACTACACGTTCCCATACCACATCCACTACCTAATAACAGGAGGCAGTTTTTGTCATTGCAATGCAAAGCGTAATCAGGGTCTTCATCAGAGATTGTATTTTGATTTTCATATTCAACGCCATTGACTGTGCAACTCGGCAAAATGCACTTATAGACTTCATCTTTATTATCCACACTCACTAACCCTCGCGCAATTTTCTTTCCATTCACTTCACAAAGGTCATTTTTACAAAGCCATTGCAATTCCGTTTGATCACACTCGAAATCATTTCCAGGCGCAGGTTTGTGGCCGCAATATACGACTTGATCTTTGCATGCCATATATTGCTGAATCGTTGTATTGCCGCACTGACATTGTTCGTTAATACATATTCCCTCTGGTGTTGTTCCCGTCGGAACTTTTGTGCCGTTGACTTGACATTCCTTGTTTTTGCAAACCCATTCATCATTCTGGCACACAAACCCCTTTCCGGGGAATCTTTGGTGGTGACATGTCGGCATATTTCTTATACATTCTTCGTCTTTTGCCAACGTTACATTGCCGCATTTACACGCAGATTCAGTGCATGTAAATACAATGTCGCCATCTGAATTTTCAGAGTCAGAATTATCGACAGGTGGTTCATTAGCCTCAGAATCAGAAGATTTAACAAGAACATTCTGGCCTGACTCAATCGATCGATTATTTTTATTACAAGCCACAAGCCCTGATAACACAATCAGCGCAATAATAATAAACTGCTTACGCATAAGAGTACCTAGTTTTGGAAAATATTGTGAGTGGAGGTGATGATGGGGATCCGCGTTGGATCCCCATTAAATCATCCATGAAGTGATCTCACAGACCACCGGTTTTTCGATCGAAGAAATCCGTGATTATAAACAAAAATTGGATGCGCAAAAAGCCTAGAACTTGTTTCGGCACGTCGCTTGTACGTGCCGAAACAAGTGTTTTTGGGCATGTAGCGCGCTCCATGTTACTGTTCAGTCGAGGATCATATCTTTCAGTTTGTTCGTTTATTCGTGAATATTTTGTTTTGGAGCAGGCCTGGGCCTGCGGCGCGCAGGGGGACGCTGGCGCTCGTCCCCCTTGCAACCCCCGAGCGCTCTTTTGTCGGCCGTGTGGAACTCGCTTCGCTCAAACATGCCACACGGCCGTACCAAAAACAGGAACTGTTAAGGCAGACGTTGTAAACTGAATTTTGGAGTCGGCGGCCGCGACGACGTACCACGTTACGTCGCTACACTTCGGCTTCGGACAAATCGCGCCCGCTCGCCCCAATCTCAGCCTGCTTGCCTTCGGCTTCGCTAAGGCTGAGATTTTGTATTTCTGACCAGACAAAACATCCTAGGTTGAGTTGTAACCGCTGCATCAAGTGTGTTTCGGCATGTAGCGCGCTACGTGATGGGGGGGCGAGGGTTAAATGGACGTTGGTGCAATGTTGGCGTCGTCGAGCATGGTCTGCAGGTTATCGACCG
>JAZUKH010000045.1:0-19007 GCA_045643185.1 Myxococcota bacterium
AGTCCGAACGCGACCCGCATGATGCTCGCTGTACGATCTGCAGCGAAGACCAAGTGACGATCGACACAGGGGCCTTTGGTCTGAGTGCCGGCCGCATACAAATCTGTTGGGCCTATGCCGACCAGGTCTCAAACGCACTCAAAACCATCGCTCAGTCTGGTGAATTCACGATCGAAAAGCTTGAAGGATACCGTCCCGGACGAACGCGCGGAGCCCTTGACAAGAACGGCCTTCGTACCGAGTGGAGCAACCACAGCTTTGGTGCAGCCCTTGATATCAATGCGCACAAAAATGCTATCTATACTAACTGCCCTAAACCCATCGTTGGCTCAACGAACGACGTCAAAACGTGCAAAAAAGGCATTGGTGGCGCTTATGACCCAGCCAAGAATCCAAAGACCTCGATCAAGAAAGACGACATCGTATATCGTGAATTCACACAATTTTGGAAATGGGGCGGCGAAATCGAAGGCTCTACCAAGGATATCATGCATTTTTCGATCACAGGCTATTAATATGCTCAAAATATCTTCAGAAGTCGTAGCCCAGCCCGTCGGCGATCAATTGATCTTACTAGATCTGCATGGTAACGCGTATTTTTCGTTGAACGCGAGTGCACGTTTTATGTTTGAGCGCCTTAGCCAAGGTCTTTCCCCCGACTCGATCGTCGACGAAGCCGCGCGCACCTTTGCGGCAACGCCCGAACAACTTGCCTCCGACTTGTCTGAGCTCATCGAAGCCCTCAAATCCTATCATCTGGTCGAGGCTGACGCGATGTAACGCGTCATGCACTGGTTGCGCACACGGAGTTAAGGCGTCGTTATGTCGATCATCTTCACCGACCCGTTCAAGAGCCTGACCGAGGGTGGCTATGATCCCACGGATTGGCCTGTTGACCTCGTTTTTCATCGAGATGCCGACGTCGATGCGCCCTTAATGATCCAGAGTACGCCCCGTGGCGCTGACCTGTCGTTTGCGAATGCGTGCGCGCATCTTTTTCCGGGCGAGTCTCTCGTGGAACTCGAGTTAAAAGAAAAGGGCGGTATTTGTTTTCCGGTGTCGTATCATCGAGACCGGCTCATTTTGCCCGTAATGCGTATCATGCGCGGCGCTTTGGCATTTCACGCGAGCTGCGTTGAATGCGCCGGTCAGGCAACTTTATTACTTGCCCCGACCGGCGTGGGCAAATCGACGTGTGCCGCGGCGCTTGTGGCGTTTGCCGGCGCCAAACTCATGTCAGATGACACAACCACACTCGTCAACACCAAACAACGTCCATTCGCTTTTCCTGCATCAAACAGCTTTGCCATGCGTCACGCGTTGTTGAACGAAGAACCGTGTTTTGAAACACCAACACCCTTTTTGCCCCAAAAACATTTGTTGACGCTCAATCCCAGTTGGGTCGCGACCGAGCCCGTGCCGATCGAACAGCTAATTTTTATAAAACAAGGTCGATCCGCGCGCAAACCGCTATCACAAGCAGAACTGGTGCCACGACTACTCGCCCAGCAATTCGCTTTTTCAGCGGCACCAGCGGCTTTTCGAGCACGTCAATTCGCGCAATGTATGACATTAGCCAGTCAGGTGCCTGCTTTTGAAGTTGGTGTCGATACGTCAACGCGTGAAGCACTTCGCCAGTTTGCCGAAAACTTTGGCGCATAAAAATAACGTCGTTCCGGCGTTTCGACCCAGGCGTGCATCAAAAGTTCGTTGTGCTCAACGCAATGCCCGATCACGACTTCCGACCCCGTCGCATGAAGGGCAAGCCAGGTCTGCATCACACAGGCAGTCTCAAGACAGGCTACGCCCGGCAAATGAGCCGCAACGCGTTGCAACCATGTCGCGATCTGGTCGCAATGTGACGCATTCGGGCACGTCACACCCAATTTGTCACTGAGATAAAACGCCGTTTGGGCCACGGCGTTATTGGCACGAATGGTCTTTTCTGGCCCAAACACGTGGTTGATCAATGCAACGCCAGCCAAACAGGCTGGCGAAAAGCATACAAACCCGTCCAACATTACGGTATGCGCTGAATCGGGAAGAGTTTACAACAACATCCAACGCCAAAGTAAGCGAGCAAATCACGAAGCGCTACAAAGAATTCGTTTGAAACGATGATGTTGCCATTTTCGGTAGAACAAATGGGCGACTGACGCATAAACGGGTTATTCACCACGCGAAAATCAAAACCGGCCAGTCGTCGAGCAGTATAACCAAAAGCCCCCCAGGTTGCTTCGCCATAAAGGTTAATGCCCTGCTCACACTGAACAATCGGCATATTGATGCGGTAATACTGGTAGAGTTTTTGTCGCAAAACCACGGGACGATAACCGAGGACCTGAGTTGCGAAAGCGATCGCCTGATCGAGCTTTTCGGGTGATTTACTCACGACAATGCCAGTTTCAACGACGTAATCGCAGGGCGCCTGACGTTTAATATCGTCAGGAATAAGCGGCATGAGAATGAGCGAACCTTCTACTGTAGTGCGAAGGGGTTCCAGATCAAGCTGGAACTTTTGAAGCAGAATGTCAGCAATTTCCCAATAAATGGCAATGTCGCCATTGGGCAGATAACCAAATAACTGCGGGGAGTTATGGGCAATATCGATGTCAATGGGGGCATCGGTCATCGCCGTGTTAAACCCGTTCGTCGAAATCGGATAATGCCATTTACACAATTCTTCCGAAAAAACCGGAATATTAAGCAATAAAGATTGCGTTTTATCCCAAGTAGACGGGAAGGTGATCTCAAGATCATCGCGCAAACAGTTTTGCGTATGAAGCGTATATTGCATACCCGTGCTTTGAACATCGAGCAACAATTCATCAAATTCACTGATATGAAGGATCGTCGAATCCATAATGTCGGCGCCCGAAGTAGAGTCTTCGTTGGTGCCGAGAATATCGTAGGCACCCGACTCATGTTCGCGTTTCGCCGAGGCATAAAAAGGATTCATCATGGGAAACTCGCGAACACCTTCCAGACCTTCTCGAGTTTCAGGGAATAAAAAGCCGCGTGGTATAAAACAGGAATCAAAAGGCGCAACAAGCGCCGCGTCACCGACGGTTTTAACGTACGGTGGCAACTTGGCATTAGATTCTGACATGACAAGTCCGCTTGAAGGGTTTGGGGCGAAGCCCCAAAAATGAGAGGGGCGCGGCGTATTTCGCAGAAATAGCCGCGTGGGGGGACACCTCCCCCCACTCCAAAAACGAACAGAATGTAAACGATTAAAGGTTTTAGTGCAAGATTTGAAGTCGCTTTGGCACGACCTTGCATGAAAAATAATCATCCCGGCATTCACAGATGCCCCGCAGAGCAAATTCGTGTACACTGTCTAAATGCGGACACGAAGCCCGCAAGGAGCGTGAAATGAATTTGACACTCGGAGACTTGATTCAGCTGGGCATCGACGGAGCTGGCCGTCTGCAGCGCCATTTGCGCTCAAAACTCAATGTTCTGCCCAACATGCCGGAAGCCTGTATCGTCTTTAACGAAGGCTACATGGGCATTGAAAAATACATCGCTGACCACGAACGGGCGAGTAAGATCATTAACTATTTGATTTACGAAGGGTGCTTAAACGCATCGCAGATCGTGTCGCCCAAAACCGCGACCATCACCCAACTCGCGCTTATACATGATTTTTCGTATCTTTCGCAGTTGACGGAGCCTGAGATCGGCCAACGAATTTTTGGCGAAGGCGTGCCGGACGAGGCGATCAAACGCTGCATTGACCAGCAGCGACTTATGGCTGGTGGGACGCTTCGCGCGGCGCGCATGGCTGTTTCGAGCATTTACCCCAAGCGCATCATCAATCTGGGCGGCGGCTTTCACCATGCCTATCCGGAAGGCGGTTACGCATTTTGCGTCTTTAACGACGTTGCTGCCGCCATCGCACATTTGCGAAAACATGGTTATGACAAGAAGATCTTGATCATTGACCTGGATCTTCATCAAGGGGATGGGAGTAAAAAGTTTTTTGCGCGCGACAATAATGTGTTCACCTACTCCATTCATGCAGAATCGTGGGATAAGAACGAATACGACGCCAACCTGGATATTCCGCTCGGCCCCGGTATTGGTGACGAAGCCTACCTGCAGGCGCTCAAAACGACGTTGCCGGACGTCGTTCAGAAAGTTCAGCCCGGCCTGGTGTTTTATTTAGCTGGTGTGGATGTCGCTGAGGACGATGAATTGGGCGATTGGCGCGTCACCCATGAGGGCATTTTTGAACGCGATCGTTTTGTCGACCAGATCGTTGGCAAACGCCGCATGGTCATTGTGACGGCCGGGGGCTACGGCAAGAATGCCTGGCGCCACTCCGCTCGTTATTTTGCCTATTTGTTGACAGGCATAGCCAAGCCCATCGCTTCGAACAACGAAAAGCTGATCACTGCGCTTAAGCACATGTCGCGCACGCTTCCGATTGCCAAACTGACTGCCGAAAAAGACGGAGCCTCGCTCGACGATGACGATCTGCTCGACCTCTTTTCGGATGTCAACAAGAAGACCAAGCTCTTTGACTACTACTCGGCGTATGGCGTCGAGTGTGCCATGGACAAGGTCGGCATCTTCGACCACCTGCGTAACATCGGTTTTCCGCTCACGCATCTCGAATTTGAACTCGACCACCCGAATGGCCAGGCCATTCGCGTTTGGAGCAGCGACGCAAAAAAAGAGCTGCTCCTTGAAGCCGTATTGGACGAAAAGACCTGTCTGGACAATCGAAAGATCCTTTGGATCGAGTGGCTTTTGCTACAAAACCCGACCAAAACGCCGACCGAAGCGCGGCCACTGCTACCAGGCCAGACCTATCCTGGACTTGGCTGTCTCAAACAAGTCATTGGTTTGTTGTTCATGGTGGCAGACCGACTGAATTTTGACGGGCTCGGCTTTAATCCGTCGCATTATCACGTCTGTTTTATGGCCAAAGGTCAAGGTTATTTCGAAAAACCGCGTGACGAAGCACGTTTTCGTGTAGCTCAGGCGATCACTGCCGGCATGAACATTCAAAAAGCGAGTCAGAGTCTGTCAGACGGCATGAAATTCGGTACCCAAACGTATAAATGGATTCCGGCACGCATGATCATTCCGACAAGCGAAGCCGCCAAAGCCTGGTTTGCTCGTTCCGAATTTCAACACGAAGTCGAGCACCTCGCTGCGCTCGAGCTTGCTAAGTTTGGTCAATCCAGAACTTATACGATCAAAAAGCGTTTTACTTAATACCATCGCTTTTCCGCGTGCGTTTCCACAATACAATTCAATTGGAAGCGCACGCGATGTGGCGATTTATGAATTAGTCCTGATCAGACGACTGATCTTCGTCATCCTGAACTGTGTGTTCTTCAACGCGGGCAACGCGCAGCGCATCAATGCGTGAATTGACGTCGGCTTCGTTTTCAAGCAAGTGGTGATTGCGCGTGCGATCCACGAGTTCGTTGCGCAGACGGATGACGTTCGGAATCACACCAAGTGCGTCGAGGTCGTGCAAACCGGTCGTATAAACGAGCTGAATGCCCATGGCCGAAGCGAATTGACGCTGCATATTGATGAACGAAACGCGGCTGGCACGACCAACCGGGTTATCGAGCAACAAAACGCTCGTCGGCTGACGATTCATACCACGTGTACGCGCACGGACATTGGCGAGCGTGCAATACAACAAGATGGCACATGTCATCTGTTCACCGCCCGAAAAACGCGCGGTCTGCGTGATCTCGATATAACGTTGCAACGAGCTCGTTGCCGGGTTCAAAACACGGATCGTGAAGGGCGACGCAAGCGCGCGGACGGCGCGTTGAACAAGTTTGATGCCTGCAGGCAAGTTCGGTTCATCCACGATCGCATCGACAAGTTCCTGAATGAGATCGAGCTTGTCTTTCTGCGAAGGCGGTTCCTTGGTCGTAATGCGCAAGAAGCGTTCGCCACCCACACCGGGAATCTCTGTCGGCACCGTGCTTGAGGAATCCGCCAGTTTAAGCAGGCGCAAACCTTCATTTGCTGCAGTCAAAAGCAATTTCGCCAAGATCGTGCGGTGCGCATCGATATCGGCGAGTGTTTCCTGAAGCTGTGTCACGCGCAACGTGAGTTGGTCGCGGTATTCAGACGACGAGGATTCGATATTTTCGGGGTCGAGTGTCTTAAACTGAGTGATAATACGGCTCTGGAGCGCAGCAAATGCATCGTTTTCAACCCATTTTCGCACGGTCGCAACGAGCGTACGACGCGTCGAATCGAGCGTCGAATGAACCTGCTGGTAGTTTGCCAGGCGTTCTTCAAGCTGCGAGATGTTTGCTCCGATCTCATTAGCTTCAATGGGGCTAAACAACATCGTTTCACTCGGTTTGTTACGGCTAAAGAAGTCGGCGTTGCTTCGCAAAACCGATTTGAGGCGCTCGGCATCCTTCTTGAGCGTATCCTTGCTGTGTTTGGCATCGGCCACTTTCTCGTCGATCTCATTGATCTGCCGTTCAAACTGCTTGATCCGTTCGATCGCCGCCTGAGCTTCAGCCATGAGTTTGTTGATGCTGGCCTGTGATATTTCGGTCTCGAGTTCTTTTGGCAAAGACGGCTTACCGCAGCCGATCCAGCGATCACGCTTTTGTTTGAGATCCGCTTCTTTTTCACCCTGAGCGCGGTTGGCTTCAGCCAAGCGCGAACGCAAAACTTCGACGAGTTCTTCAGCCCGTTCAAGATGATTGTCGATATCATTGGGGTTTTCGAGCGATTCGACGGCAAATTTGACTTCGTCGAGTGTCAGACCATCACGCAAACAACGATCGAGATTCGATTTGGCTTTTTTTGCATAAGTCTCGACATCATCAAGTTTGCGACGCAATTCGTCGTTGCCTAATTCTCGCTCGACCTGTTCACACAAGGATTTGTAGCGACTACGCAATTCGTCGATGGCGCCAGCCTTGGGAGCGGGTTGTTTTTTGACGTAACGGATCTGAGAGATCTCACTTTCGAGCAAACGAGCTTCTTCGGCATAAGGATCAGCCTGTTTGCTGATACGACGTGCATCTTCACGGATCTCATCGGCTTGAGCACGGAGTTCATCGGCGCATTCACGATGTTTTGCCGCTTCAGCGAGGCATCGGTCGCATTCCGCAGTCCAAGTCTCCACACCACTTTCGTTGTCATCCAAAAACATTTGGAGTCGCTCAAGCGATGTTTCGAGCGCACGAATCTCATTCGAGAGCTGATCTTCCACAGACGTATCGTTGCGGCGTTTTTCGGTAAAACGGCGCAAATCGTCGACGATATCCTGCAAACGCGCCTGTTCATCCTCATACATGGTGCTGAGCTGCGTCATTTTGGTGCGCATGTTCTGGAAGCATCCACGCGGATAGAGAGAACGGAACTGTGTGAAGCGAAGCGACGAATTGGTGAAATTCGTCTGCATGGCCTGCAGCTTTTTAACGTCGATGTCGATCTGATTGAGTTTTTGTTCAAGATTCGTGAGTTCGTTGGCAGCAGCCGTTTTATCAAACCAGGCGTCGTTGCGGGGACCAGCGACATAGACGCGGTTATTGGCGGGTTCGTTGGTATCAAACACCGACGGTGTCGCAATCGAAATCGGAAGCGGCGGCATTTTGTCGGGCGCAGCCGCCAGAGCCTGACGCACGCGATCGAGCTCGTTTTCAGGTACGATAATGCCTTGAGCGATCGCAGGAAACTCGCGGATCAAACGGCGTTTGGTCGCGGAATCGCCAGCGATATGCTCATTGATATACGTCCAACCGCTCATCGCATTGACTTTGGTCGACAAGAAGGCGAGCAACGCCTCGACCTCAACGGTCGGCGGCATCAAACCGCGATCCTGCAAATGGACACGCGCACGTTCCAACGAGGCACTTTCAGTACGAAGACGTGCACATTGTTCACCGATCTCAGACGCACGACGTGCAAGCAGCGTCGCCGTATCATCGGGCAGATCTTCGACCGAGATCGAATCCGCTTCAAGGCATTCAAGCAATGTCTTATCGGATTCGATGGCATCACGCGCGGCAATCGCCTTGTCAAAATCGCGTTTGGCGGCATCAAGTTCCGCTTTGTGCGTGGCAACAGAGGCTTGAAGCTTATCTTTGTTGCGACCGAGTTCATCGATCATCTCGTCATCACCGCTACGGCGATTCTGATTTGATCGCATTTTTTGCATCAATCCGGTTTTGGCAGCCGAAATACGGTCTCGAGCTTCTTCGGGCGTTTCATGCGGCTGCAACACACCAATATTGATCAATTTGGCATACGCGGTATCGCGCTTTTCGATGTTCAGACGATAGCTCTTAGCTTCAGCTTCACACGAGGACGCCGCAGCATCGCATCGTGCCGCTTGCTGCTCGATCTCACGGCTTTCAGCATCGCGCGCCTCAGCAGCGTCACGTTTCTCAGTCTGGTTGGCACGCAAACGACTCGCCTGATGTTTCAGCGCGGCCACGAGATCACTCGCCACGCCTTCCAATTTTTCCATCACGGGCGCTTTTTTACTTTGCGAACCGGACAACTGAAGTTTGAGCGCTTCGACGTCTTTTTGAGCGATATCCCAATCACGGTAAGGATGCGCTGCATTCCACAATGCGACTTCATGCGTCGCCTCAGCGAGGTGACGTTCTTGCTCTTCTACGAGTAGCTTGTTCTTTTTGACATCGTGTTCGCTGAGCTTATACGCCATAGCAGCTGCATAAGCATGCTGAAGACGCACATGTTCGTCCGCATCATCGCGACTTTTTACCGTCGACTCGCGTTCAAGACCGAGTTTTTCCATTTCGGCGTCAAAGATGTGGTCATTCACAGCCACAGACCGTTCGATCTGCGACGACAAATTACTCAGTTGTTGCGCCTCAGCCTGAGTCTTCAATCGTTTTTCGTGTAATTCAACGAGTGGCGTCAGGCGTTCAATCAAACCGGTCGAAAGATCGAGGTCAGGCATGTACTCGTGTTTACGGCGACGAAGTTGTTCGCGAAAAGCCTCGAGGTTGGAAGAAATATCATCAGCTTTGTTCGGTTCCACCGACAACTGAAGCAGAAAATCGACGAAATCTTCAGGCGTTTTGAAGCGGAAAAGCTCGTCAGCACCGCCTTCGCGCATATTCATCGTCAACTGGTAGCCGAAAAGTCCAGGATCTAATCCTTCGCGCTGAAGCAATTCACTCCATGTCGACTGATTGTCAGTCGCTTCAAGACGCAACGACGGATTGGCTTCGGCCACTTCGTGCCATTTCTGTTTAAACGAAGAAAGAGTACGACGTACCTTGTTCCCCGTCGCATTCAACGTGTCGATAGGGATCGATGCCAAATTCGTTTCTTCGACATTCGGATCCACGCGACCGCAGAAAAACAGTCGATTCAGCGTGTCAGCTTTCGTCACAGAGTATTCATAAAATACACCGGTCAAAAAACGCATTGGATCTGCTTCATCAAGTCCAAGCGAAGACGGGTTGTCGAGCACCCATTCAGCTACGACCACGCTTCGGTCAGTCTTCAAAATGTATTGCTCGAGACGACGTTCACCGCCATCGGCACGCGTCCCCAAAAAGTCACGTCGATTCGGACGCAACATGGCAAAAAACAGGCTCAGGATCGATGATTTACCACCACCGTTTCGAAGCCAGATCGTGGAGTCTGACGGAAGTCCGGACTGATCGCAAAAATTCAGCGTCAGATCCTGCATACGAGCATTCGTATGACCAATCGATACAAATCTTAATCGTGCAAGTTTCGGCATATTTTCTCTGATCCTTTATTCTTCGTCATCCGGCGCATCATCTTCGTCGTCATCGTCGAAATCGTCTTCATCTTCGTCATCGTCGAAGTCGTCTTCATCTTCGTCATCGTCGAAGTCGTCTTCATCTTCGTCATCGTCGAAGTCATCTTCATCTTCGTCATCGTCGAAGTCGTCATCCGAATCTTCATCCTCGTCATCCGAGTTGTCGTCCGAGTCTTCATCCTCGTCGTCCGTCTTTTCTTCGTCGTCGACCTCAGGACGTTCTTCATCCTCATCGAAATCAAAATCAGACGCAGCAGAGACGCGATCCTCATCAAACCCGTCCTCACCATCGCTAAAAGCGTCATCCGACACAGCGGTTTCTTCCTGATCAGCCCAGGTCTCGCCATTAAACGCGGCTTCATCAAAGTTTTCGGGAAGATCCGCAGCCTGTTTATCTGCATCGTCTTCGCTAACAGGCGCCTTATCACGATTTAATATGTCGGTGACTTCGCTGAACAAACGGAACGCAGCCAGTTCCTGCACGAGAACGTTGTAACGACGTGTTGGCTGCCAAGCCGTTTTGCCGTTGTAACGCGTCTCGGTGAAGCAACCGAAATCTTTGAGACGTTCCAGGTTATATTCAATAATACGACGCGTCGTACGTGATGCCTGACGATTATCTTTCGTTTCACGACTTGCCGTCGTATTCGCGTACACACGCCACGCATCATAAAGCCCCGTCTCGAGATCATCCGCAGCCGGGTCGATTTCTTTGAACTGCTCACTGAGTTTATCGCAAAGAGAGCGCAATTGTTCTTCGACCTCGTCGACGGTCACAGGCGGGCGCGGACGGTTGATATCGTCATCCAAGTCGCGTTCACGGGGAAACACCGTCGCTGCGATCGTGACTTCCACGAGACCATCCAAAAGACGCGTATCCGTCGAGGAGTTTGTCGGACGAAACTCCGTCGTTTTCATGCGGAAAATACTTTCTTCGCGCGGACTCAGCACGATGCCGTGTTCCGTGACGTTCAACACGTAAAGTCCTAACCCATCGGCCATTTCCTGCACGATCATCTGAAATTCGCTGCGATTCAGGTACTCGCGCACCAAATCGCGGTATTCCTGCTGCTGAACCGGCCTGACCTTCGGCTGAAGGCCCCACTGGATCAGACGAGCTGCCATGAATATGTCTGTAGATTCAATTGCCATAATGATTTATCCAACGATGAATGAGTTCGTTTGACTGACTAATCAATTTTTGTATTTAGGTTGCTGACATTGCGTCATGAGCCTCAAGCCGTGCGTTTCGATATCGTGACCGAGAAACCCAAACACACGTTCCTGCCACGCGAGCCAGAGACGAGCCTGTTTTAAAACAGGTTTTTCTGGGTCGAAGGCGCAATGAAGGGCGAGATCATGACTTCGTCGCCATAGAAAACGGGGTCATTGAGGATGCCCCCCGTCTTTTCGACGCGCACGATCGGCGTTTCAGTGCTGTTGATGTCGAAATGCTGCATCACGAGCAACACGATGACCTCACACTGTTCGCTCGAAAACCGCTGTTTTCGAGCATAAGCGAGCAAGTCAGTGAGTGTGATCGGCTGCTGAATAGCCTGTAAAAAGGCTTCGACGATCTCACGATCGAGCTGGGTGTAACGTTCGATATCCTGATCGAACTGATCCGCTTCAAACGACTCGATGTCGATCCAGTCTTTTCGCTGAGCACGACGCGGTCGGAGCAAACCATAGAACAGGTTGTTGAGCGACAACATCGACGGCGGTTGCGGCGTCACTAGGTACGGAATGGTCTTGTCGATGACGCTAAGCGCATCATTCACGTTCATACGCAGCAACGGTTCGACGACTTCGCGCATGAGGTTCGGACGCGATGACAGTTCTTCGGGCACAAACGCCTGCTGAGCCTGACTGTCAAGGAACGTCGAACGTGAAACGAGCAGGTCGCGCTGAAGACGCGTATGCGTCTCGACGCACTGTTGAATGTAAGCGGCAACGCGGGCAACAGCCGCGCTCTCGCTCGTACCTGGTGGAAGCGCATCAAGGCGTTCCTGCGTCACCTGAATGATGCCACTCTCAACGTCAAGGCGATTCTCAAGGTGATGCATGGCATCCGCGATGAGTTTTGGTGCAGCCTCAGCCCAGTCAACGCGCGAAATATCGCGCTGCGTATCGCGCAACAGACGAGCCAGTTTATCGCGATAAAGTCGTGACTGGCGCAGAGCGTAGTGTGCATTATCGCGCGCTTCGTCGAACTTGCCGCGCATAAGCTGGGAATGCACGATCGCTTCCATAGCCGCCTGGCTGTCTTCGAGGTCGAGACCGAGCGCATTAAAATACAGGTTGACCGCTTCATCCGTCAGCTTCATGACGGTTTCGCCGCCCTGAGCCCCAAGGTTGAACTCGTCGCGGATCAAGCGGAACTCGAGCTGGCGTTCTACGATGGAACCATCTTCCTGAACATCGTGATAGCTCTGACGGAACGGACGACGCGCATCTCCGTCATTGCGCAAAAACGAGAGAATGCGATCAACGATCTGTTGGTGACGTTCACGACTCGGCAATATGCCTGCCGCCTGATCCATGCCATCCAACATCGGTTCGAGCGTATAATCAATATATTCTCGATCCGCTTCGATCTCCATGCCCATACGCTCGGCAATAACGTCCAAAATTTTGAGCGCAATGACAAGCGTGTCATAATGTCTTAAGGACTCGTCACGTCGGTTATCCGACTGACTGAGTTGAAATAACGGAAAAGCATGCAATAAGGCGCGAAGACGCTTCACAAGCGTGTTATTTCGCGCTTCTTCGACATTTATAGGCTCGCTTTCCGGAAGTTGACTAAACAGATCCATAGTGTGACATTCCTTTGTACAACACAAAAAAAGCCGCGACAGTTTAGTCGAAACGCCGTTTTAGCGCAAGCAATCCCCGCGTCCGCAAACGAATTTTGCCGTTTTCCATCGCAAAGATCCGCAACGCTGAAGCGCTTGGTTGAACAGAAGCTTTTGAATGTTGACCGACTGATTTTTGACCCAGGACAAAAACGCGTAAAATTTGGGCAAAAAAAAAGCTGCGACGAATCGCAGCTTTAAGCGAGGTGTATGAGACTCGAACTCATGACCTACGGCGTGACAGGCCGTTGTTGTAACCGACTCAACTAACACCCCATTTAAATAATGGATTCTTTCGCTTCTATTCACTTGTAAAAGATCCATGGGCACAGTAGGGTTTGAACCTACGACCCCCGCCTTGTAAGGGCGATGCTCTCCCGCTGAGCTATATGCCCGAGCCTATCGCTTCGGACTGTTGTCTTCAGCCGTTCGGCGAGCGCGGCTTTTACGCGCTTCTGTTCATCCCGTCAACTATTTTTTTTCACTTTTCTACATTTTTCTCATTTTTTGCCCCAAATTACCTCGCTATATCGCCAATCTATACATTATAATAAGGAGGGGGAAGTCTCCCCCTACGCGGCTATTGACGAATGATGCCGTAGAGACTTCCGGACCGGGCGGCTCTACGGCATCATCGCCAATACGCCGCTACCCCTTCGCCTGGCAGGGCCCAAAACCGTCCGTATCCTCGCGATCCACCATGTTATTTTTTCACTTTTAGCACCCAAAGGCTCATAATACGAGCCCACACGCCCATTTCCTTGCGAACGGCGTTTTATTTGCCTTTCAACCATACTTTCATTACAGGTGAGTGATAGCCCATGATTCCTGCCCTCGACACGCTATTTTCAGATTCCGCCCTTCTCGACACGCTTCGCCACAAAAAACTCGGCGTTCTCTGTCACGCAGCCAGCGTGAACAACGCGGGTGAACACATTTTGGACCTGCTTAAACGCGAAAACGTGCCGGTTGCCCGCATTTTTTCGCCCGAACACGGTCTGTGGGGCGCAGCCCAAGACATGGAAGGCGTGAGTGACACGTTCGACGAGATCATGCAGGCCAACGTGACGAGCCTGTACGGACACGCGCTCGAAACCCTGACGCCATCTGATCACGCCATTGCCGATCTCGACGCTTTTATCATCGACATTCAGGATGTCGGAGCCCGTTACTACACGTTCGTGTACACAGCCTGGATGCTGGCACGAGCTGCGGTCGAACATGGCGCCACAGTCTGGTTCATCGATCGTCCAAATCCGATCAATGCCGTCGACGTCGAAGGCAATCTCATCGAACCAGGCTACCATTCCTTTGTCGGCGTGCGCTCCGGCATGACGCGCCACGGCATGACGGCTGCAGAACTCATCACCATGTGGCTCGCGGAAGACAACACACCAAACCGCGACCGGTTCATCCCAATTCTGATGCGCGACTACGACCGACACGCCTACTACAATGAAACTGGCGCACTGTGGTGCATGCCCTCACCCAACATGCCGACCGTCGAAACCGCAGTGATCTACCCGGGCATGTGTCTCATCGAAGGCACCAATCTGTCTGAAGGCCGAGGCACGACCAAGCCCTTTGAACTCTTTGGCGCTCCCTGGGTCAATGCGAGAGCCACCCACGAAGCACTCAAAACGCTCGCCCTGCCCGGCGTTGCTTTCAGACCCATTGATTTCAAACCCATGTTTCAAAAATGCGCTGGTCAGTGCTGCCACGGTCTGGAAATGCACGTCACCGATCGATCGACCTTTAAACCACTCTTGACCGGTGTCGCCATCGTCTCGGTCATGCATGCCCTTCACCCTGAATTTGCCTGGCGAACCCAGACCTATGAATTCGTCAACGACCGACTCGCCATCGACCTGCTCTTCGGCAACGACCGCGTTCGAAAACAAATTGAAAGCCAGGAATCACCCTGCAAAATTCTTGAAAAAATGCACGAAGAAAGTCGCGATTGGCGCCGTCATCGCGCAGATTCCCTGCTCTACAAGTAAGGCTCTCGATCCGTCATGAGGTTTTATGGAGATAATCATCGTTATTTTGGTGATCGCACTTTTACTATCACCGTATTTTTTCTGTTTTTACAATCTGTATCGTTATCGAACGGCAAGAGCTGTCCTGATTGAGCTTTGGAACAACGGACGCATTTCGGACAAAGAATACGAACGAGCCCTTCGCAATCCACCGTCGAATGCCCCCAAAGTAGCTTTTACAACCGAAACTCAGCCACTAACCTCCTCAAAACTTGTTGCCGCCCCCATCGAATCGACGGAATGCGGCGCACAAAACACTGATAATCACGTCGAATCGACGAAATCCAACGTAAAAGAAACAAATAATGCCGTCGAATCGACAAATGCCGACGTGAAAGAAACAAAAAATGCCGTCGAATCGACAAATGCCGACGTGAAAGAAACAAAAAATGCCGTCGAATCGACAAATGCCGACGCGCAAAGCACCCAAAATCACGTCGAAAAGTCAGCCCAACCTGTGGCGCTTAAGCCAAATACGAACACAAAGACCGAACCTGTCCGTGAAAACCAAGATGACAAGCATATTGCGACGATCCTGGGCATTGGTGTCGCACTCATCTGCACGGCCGGTGTAGCCTTTGTCACGTCAAGCTGGAATACGCTCACGAATTTCGGCAAACTCGGTGTTATCGCCGCCAGTGCAGCCGTTTTCTTTGGCGCATTCTGGCTCGCCCACTCGAAGTTCAACCTCAAAAAATCTGCTCAGGCATTTTACATCCTCGGCATGGCGATGCTGGCCACAACCGCCTTTACCGCTGAAATACTGAATGTCGTTTATCTTGGTGACAGTACTGCCGCCTTAACGTTTTTACCTGCCGTCATCGTCATGGCAGGCATGATCGTCGGGCACATGCTTTGGCAAAGCCGAGTTTTTGAATATCTCAGTTGGGGTGCAGCCGCACTCGCAGTCTGCTGCCTAACGAGGGTCATCGCACCTCACTTTGACTACTGCGCCATCGTCGATGCCATCATTCTACTTTCGGCCATGACGGTGTGCGATATCACTCGTCACAAACGCGGCCTAAAGACCGATGCCTTCCCATTCGTCGTCATCGTTCTCTCACTGTCCCTCAGTATGTTCAACGATTGGCACTTTGATGACCAGAACCATGCAAACACGATCGTTGGTCTTGCCCTCATCGCCAGCTACTATCTCATTCGCGTATTTTCCGAAAATACAGTCTTGTGGCGCAATGTCTACGGGATTTTGGGCACGGTTTTTGGCTCAATCGCCCTACTGATCCTGGGCGACACATCCCATCATAGTTCTTGGTTAAGCAACAGTTCAGACGAAACGCTCATTTTTCACGTGGTGACTTATGTCCTTGCCGGCGTTCTGTCGTTATACACGTTGTTCAGACCCGGCCAAAACAAAGATTCCTTACTAACACGCCATATCGCCGCTTTCAGTTTGCTGATCATTCTCACGCTGAGCCAATACATCGTTAACGAAAGAGATTTTCTGTCCCAAACGATCGTTTTAGTGATCACCGCAGCCACAAGCTTCGTGGCAGCTAAATGCTTTGAACCCGCCAAACGCGTACCTTCGATCAGCCTGGGAATCGTTGCGGCTTTATGGGCAATTTTCCCGATCTATTTTGGCATCTGGGAACTTGCCACCAATGATTTGGATGAGGCTCTGATCATCTGGCCGCTTGCCATTATTTACTCGATACCGACCGCCTGTTACGGCACATGTTTGAGGATGACGAATCCCGAAGCCAAGCTATGCACGCCCGTTCTTCGTGTTTTTATGGCCATCACAGCGTTTGCCGCCATCTTTTTCACCCTAGAGGATTTTCCTGACCTCTTTACTTTGGACCATGTCAGACAATCTCACGATAACGGCTTTTTGTGGTTCTGCGGCCTATTAGCCATCGTCGGTGCCGCCGGCACCTGGCTCATACAAAAACGCGCCTTGAAACGCTGGCCGATCATGTCCGCACTGGCAACATACCTCAGTCTTTCCTGGATCTTCGTTTGTTACATTGACCAGTTTGATAACGAAGACGTGTTGTTCCTAGGACACCTTGCCACAGCGGCGGTGCTGGCGGCACTCGCCTTCGTGACCAGCCGTGGCTGCAAAGGCGTGACCGCGACGCGCATGGTCTGGCTCTTACCAGCCATCTCATTGATCTGTGTCGACGAAGATCCGTATCACTTCATTCGCATGCTCGGCATTCTGCTGATTTCGGCCAACCTGCTGCAATACCTGACGGATCGAGGCCGTTCACTCGTAGACAAAAACCTGATCTCGACAGCCGTCATGCTTCCCTTCTGCAGTACCTCGATCTACATACTCGTGCGCGACACCTTCATTCCAGACGAAATCATACCGGAAGTCGCAACCTGCTTGCCAATCATCGCCGCGTATGGTCTCAAAAAGTGGCTACGCCCGGAAGATGACGTATTCCACAACCTGGTCCTGTCTCTGTCGACCCTTCTGGTGACGCTGCTCTACCTGGTTCCAACTGGAAACGAACTGCTTCATGCCTGTACAGCCTCAGCCATCGCCATTGGCGCACTCATCTATGGCCTTCATATCCAACGTTTGCGTTACCTCACCGCTGCCGCGATCGTCTTACTGATCGTTTTCTTTGGTTCGACCGACGAATTCTGGCGCAATCTGCACTGGTGGGTCTACCTGCTCGTCATCGGCGTCATCTTTGTGACGATCGCCGTCTATAACGAAGCTTCCAAACGCCGCGGTGAAGGGCTCGTCAAAAAGCTCAAATCCAACAAGATCGTGCAATGGAAGTGGTAATGCGGCCACGTCGTTCAGCGCAACGGCCGCATTGATCTCGAACAAAGCCGTGCTTCGTTCCTTATGAACGAGACACGGCTTTTTTTTGAAACGTTTGTGCAACACAATCACGGCGCGCGTCATTCTCTCAAAACCAAGCTGCGCGAACCGAACCGATCATGCTCACATTATTTTGACAGCGTAAAACAGGGCACGCCTTTCTCTTTGTGGCAGCCCTTACCGAATTCAGAACAATGGTAACAAATCTCGTTCTCAAGCACTTCACCGTCACAAAACTGCTTGAGATTGACAAACGTGACTTCAGCGATCTTCTGAAGCGCCTCGCGCGTAAAGAAAGCCTGGTGGGACGTAATGATGACGTTATTGAAGCCCAATAGACGCATGAGCATGTCATCCTGAATGATCTGGTCGGAGCGATCTTCAAAAAAGACGTCGGATTCTTCTTCGTAAACGTCGAGCGCGGCACCGCCCACATGACCGGTCTTGAGCGCCTCAGCGAGTGCCTGGCTGTCGATCAGGGCTCCTCGCGACGTGTTGAGCAGGATCACGCCGGGTTTGCATAGCGCCAGGCTGGCGGCGTTCACGATGTGGTGCGTGTCATTCGTCAGCGGACAATGCAGCGAAATGATGTCGGACTCGCGAAAGAGCTTCTCAAGCGTCACGTACTCAATTCCGGCATCCGACGCGGGATAAGGATCATAAGCAATGACTTTCATGCCAAAACCGCGACAGATGTCGATGAAACAGCGTCCGATCAACCCGGTGCCGATGATGCCGACCGTTTTGTCGTGCAGGTCGAAGCCCATAAGCCCGTTCAGCGAGAAATTGTGGTCACGCGTACGAATGTAGGCACGATGCGTTCGGCGATTCAGCGTCAAGAGCAGGGCTATGGCATGTTCAGCGACCGCATAGGGAGAATATTTGGGCACGCGCACGACGTGAATGCGTCCATAGGCGTGGCGCATATCAACATTGTTATAGCCTGCGCAGCGCATGGCGATCAATTTCACCCCGACGCTTTCCAGGGTATCGATCGTCGCAGCAGAGACTTCGTCATTCACAAAGGCACAGACAGCATCGTAGCCGGCCGCCAACTTGGCCGTATCCGGCGTCAACTTGCTTTCCATAAACTTCAGCTCGTAACCATAACCTTCGTTTTCCTGTTCTAACGAAACGCGGTCATAGGGTTTTGTGTCAAAGACCATGATTTTCATAGATCACTCACTCCTTGTGTTCGTAATTTGGAACAAGCGCGCCGCCATGACGCGCCCATATAAAGTCGGGCGTATTTGCGAAGCCCAGCGAGCAAATAGCCCGACTGGCCGGGCGTATTCGGCGCAACGCGACGAATAGCCGGGCCGTTCCTCTAATAATCACCAAAGCAGAGGAAACAAGATAGACGAGTAAAAATTGCCAAGTCCGCATTCCATCGCAATTTGACAGCCAAAATTGGCGCCATTTTTCATATTCTGTGTCGAAAAATCGCGGAAAACGTGATATGATAAAATGTTTAGGTTTGACGTCCACACGGGACGACCGTTATCTATCAGGAGATAGTCGTGACTAGAGAAGAG
>JAZUKH010000046.1:0-83826 GCA_045643185.1 Myxococcota bacterium
GATCGGGCGAGCGGTCGCGATTTGTTCGAAGCCGAAGGCAAGTTCGCGGCCGCCGATTCCAAACTTAAGGTTATGGTGATTTGCCTTAATAGTTCCTGAAGTTGGTACGGCCGTGTGGCTTGTTTGAGCGAAGCGAGTTCCACACGGCCGACAAAACAGGGCGCGGGGGTTGTAGGGGGTTCGCGCCCTGGCGAACCCCCTGCGCGCCGCAGGCCCAGGCCTGCTCCAAAACAAAATGTTCAAGAATAAACGAACAAACTAAAACAAATTGTGATCCCTCGGTGTGTAGTAACCGATTTTCCAAGCTGACCATCTCTCTGACAGGTTTTTTGGTTTTTTGCCATGACAGGTTTTCTCAAACTTTTTGCCATGACAGGTTGGTTAAATTAAACCTACATGTAGGCCTGATTACATTCCCACACTCATATTAATGTGTCACATTTACGAATTTTTCCTAACTGATCAAAGAGAACGAACGATCGTGTAGGTGTTTGTAAGTTTGTGTAGTTGCGTGATGATCATGAATTGTTTGATATTCTTGTCAACAAAAAAGTTCTAAAAACGGGCAAATTGTAGTACAAGACTGTGTCATTTTGTGGGGGTTCAACTGAATGAACTTCTCGAAGAGTTGTGCAATGATTTAACGATCATTGTGTCATGGGAATTGGGCAGGTTTGCTCTGACAGACGGAATAAGCATCATGGATAATGAAGATAAACTCAATGCACTTGGCAGCGCCGATGACCTTCTGAACAGTCTGGATGATGAAGACGAGGAAGAGTTTGAGGATGCCCCGTTAGGCGTCGGTAGTCCCTCTTTGGCTCGTATGCTTTCCGGTTCGTCGGACTCGTTGATGGGAATTCCCACGGTGCGTGATCTGCCGGCGGTGCCGGCGGTGCCGATCAAATCGAAAGCTGAACTCGCTGCAGAAGAAAACGTAGCTTCGGCAAGCGAAGACGCTGATGATGCTCCCGTCGTGAACGTCGTTGACGACGAAAAAGACGAAGAGGTCCAGGCCTCGGAAGATGCTAAAAATGACTCTGACACGGCTAAAGCCGATCCTGGCGATACACAGCGTCCTGTCATGCCTCCTCCCATGCCTATGAATTCTGTCGTGACCAAAGCGCGTGTCCTTCGCGAAGGCGAGACCGCTTATACCGCCAATCAGATCCGCGATCTCATGGCCGGTGGTAAAAACGACGAAGCTCCAGACCTCGCTGCCCTCAAAGTCGGTGATAACGGTTGGTACGCTCAGGTATTCAACGAAGATTATCTTCGCACGATCCCTAAATCTGAACCACGTCAGACGATTCGTGAAGCCCGATTCATCATCGAACGACTCGGTCTTGAATCTGGTGCTCGCGTCCTTGACCTCGCCTGCGGTACCGGACGACACGCTATCGAACTCGCAAAAGACGGCTTCGATATGGTCGGGCTCGACTTCTCCATGGTCATGCTCAAACGTGCTCTCGCCGATGCTCAAAATGCTCACCAGGTCATCAAGTTCATCCATGGTGATATGCAGAAACTCAGTTTCAAAGCCATCTTCGACGCGATTTATTGCGTCCAGACTTCCTTCGGCTATTTCGATGAGCTCAGAAACTTCCGCGTCCTTCAAGGCATTTACCGCGCGCTTAAACCCGGTGGCGTCTTCCTCATCGAAGTGACAAACCGCGACTTCATCGTCGATGATCTCCCCATGAGATTGTGGTGGAAAGGTAAAGATTGTAAGCTCCTCGAAGAGATCGATCTTAATCACCAGACCGGTGTCCTTAACGTTAAACGCTCGTTCGTTTTCGATGATCAGTCCCGCGCTCCCTGGGAACAAAATATCAATATCAAGCTCTATTCCTCGTCTGAACTCCGCGCCCTTCTTATGCGCGCTGGTTTCAACGTCCTTGAGCTGTCCGGTGACTACTCGCTGCCAGGCGCTTTCTTCGGTGCAACTAGCCCCAAGATCATTTACGTCGCCGAAAAACCGATTCGTTGATCATACACACAAAAAAAGGAGGTTCATTTGAACCTCCTTTTTTTGTGGTTTCGCTACAAAATTGCGTGTCGTCGCACGCACAAACGTGCGATGACATGTCACGACAAATACTTATACAAAACGACCAAGCCCTTCGCCCATCTTGATCTTCATGTCCAGATAGAGGGTCGAAAGCGGTGAGAAGTTCTGTCCCTCAATAAAGAGAATGACTGTGCTGCCTAAATTGAAGGCGCCAAGCTCCTGACCAGCCTCAAACAAGGGTTCATTTGGAATGGTCTTGTAAAGCGGTGTACGATTCGCGCCTGCGTTGGTCTTGCATGAATCATAGTTGACCGTGATCTTGCCAACGCAGGTCGCGCCCACTTTAACGATGGCAAGACGGCGACCTGACTCGGTTCTGAGGAAGGACGTCAGACGCTCGTTGGTCGGAAAAAGCTCGTCTGTGAGGGCCAGACCAAGACGGTTGACGGGCAACAGACGACCTGGGACGTAGCTCATGTGGGTGACGCGCGCTTTCAACGGGCTGTGAATGCGGTGATAGTTGGCGGGCGAGAGATAGATAATGAAGTAATAGCTGTTCAGAAGCCACGCGTGGGCTGCGTTGGTGCCAACAAGTTCATCGACGTTGAAACGCTGGTTTTTGACGCTCAAAATGGTTTCTTCGGTGACGCGACCAAACGCAGAAATGCGGCCATCAACCGGCGAAACCACGTCGCATGACGCGATCGGACGAGCTTCCGGTTTCAGGTCACGTGTGAAAAATTCATTCAGCGTGTCGTATGACTCAATGGGGCGACGCGCTTCGTTGATGTCGATCTGCGCTATGGTGGCAAATGCCCTGTTCAGACGCGTTTGGACTTCGGAGGGAAAATGGATCTCCGAAATCGCACCAAACGCACGACTCGCGAAGGCACTCGGAAGCAGATCAAGTATCTTTTTTTGCATGTCAGACATGATTATCCTTTATAATAGCAGGCCAAGTCGGGAATCCCGTCGGGCCAATCAAATATGAAATGAGGTGATTTCGATGTCGAAAATCATCGGTTTGGCGGGCAACTCTGATAAAATTCGAGCGTTGAGCGCAAAACAGTTTTGCGCTTATACTTAAATGTATCGTTTGTGCGCAAGCCTCACGAAATTGAGTTAAGAAAAATTATGAGTACAGCAATGAAAAAATTTGGAGCCAAGGTCGCGATCGTGGCCGTGGCTGTTGTCGCAGCCATCGTCGTTCTTAAAGTGTTAGGTGGCGTTCTGCGTTGGGTGCTGAGCATCGCTCTCTTCCTGCTCGCCTGCTTCCTTGTTTTCCGTATCATCAACGTTATCAAAAAGTAAGGAGTCAATCATGGGAACCAGTATTAAAACCAAAACGAATATTAAAAAAGGTGTCGTGGCTGCGTGCGGTATTGGCGGTGTGGCCGCCTGGGTCTTCGTGAGTTGGATCCTGGGTGTCATCATCCTTGGCGTTGGGGTGTATTACGCCGTTGGTCTCTTCAAATACATGGCTGGTAACGGTCAGCGCTTTTAGTGATTCAGAACGGAGCTCCGGGGTAAGGATGAAAAAAATTGTAATGTTGTTGGCTGTGGTCGGGATTTGTTTCGCTCAGACTGGATGCCGTCAGATCCTTGACGCGATCTCGACGCCTGAAGAAATCGTGGCGGATTACGCACTCCACCTGGCTGACATAATGAACACCACTGCGGATTGCGATGAATTGTCAAAAAAACTTCATGAATATTGTAGCTCGCGTGAAGAAGTCGTGACAAAAGCCGTGGCCGATACCGTGACGCGCATCAAGAACGACGAGATCGATGACGCCGCAAAAGATGCTATGGAAAAGAAATTGGAGTCGATCAAAAATACGAATATGACGTCGTGTTTGCTGACACCAAGCGTGAACCTCGAGAAATTGGCCTGCCTAAAGCCGCTTCTCGGCGTGAGTAACGCAAAGTAACAGGATGAAATTAGCGGCGAAGTTGCAGCAGGGACGCGCGCTTCGTCGCTATGTTATCCTTAAACTTGCCTGCTCCAGTCTTTACTTTGACGGAGTCGTGTGGTAAGAAATATATGGTTTTTGACGTGTAAAATGCGCCCAAAAACGGCCAAAATAATTGTGCTGGTCGGGTGCGATTTTGCTGGAACAATGATAAGCATCGTTCAGGGAGTTCGATATGCGTATAAAGAACAAATTGGTGGCACTTGGATGTATCGCGGCAACCGCAGGTGCGCTTGTGTGCGGTATGGCGTGTAATGAGCATGAGATTGAACCGTTTTCCCAATCGCTCATCGCTGGTAAAAAACAGCTTACGGGTGCCGGTAACGCCCGTGCCGTCGACATCGTCTTTGTCATCGATAACTCGCTGTCTATGGCTGACGAACAGCGTGATATCGACTCCAACTTTGGTAAGTTCATTAATAAGCTGGTCGATGCTGGTGCTGACTTCCGTATCGGTGTCGTAACGACTTCCGACAAATTGATCAATTCAAATAGCGCTCAGTTCAGCACCAATAAAGCCTTTGGTAAGGATAACCCCTTCTGGGCAAACGCGAGTATCGGTGAAGCTGAAAAAGCTGAGATCAAAGACCGTTGCAGCGAATACTTTGAAAACCATGACTGGATCGCTAGCAATGACATCGAAAGCTATTTGAGAGATGGTGAAACGTCCTCCGAATACGTCAGAACGCTGTTCCGATGTGCCGCTATGGCCGGTATCGATGGTGACGCTATCGAACGTGGTCTTTCCACCATGTGGAAATCCCTTTCTACCTATCTCGGTGACTCCGTTAAAGACGAAAATCACTTCAAACGCCCTGGCTCCATTCTCTCCGTCGTGTTCGTTACTGACGAAAATGACTGCAGCGATTCTTACTTCAACGGCTCCGAAGCTGTCCTCGCTGACGGCGAAACTCCCGCTGTTGGTAACGTCATTGATGGCAATAATACCAAACAGTGCGAAAACTTCCGTAATATCGAAGACTCCTGCACCATCGCTAACCGCGATATGGTCGCTTTCTCGGCCGATAAAGGCTCCAGCCTCGTGCTCGCTGGCGGGCAGGCCGTCACTTATAATGATGAAACGCGCCTCCTCCGTGACTGGTGCGTCACCGGTGACGAAACCGCTCGTAAAGCCCTTTGCAAATGCCGTCTCGATTACATGAAACACCTCGAAGACGAAACGGCTGAAGATTGCCCCGCTGGCGCAAATATCAACTATGGTGGAAAAACCTACGAAGAGGTCGCTAAAAAATGTGATCCAAACGATTACTCCATCGTGGCTGGTACCAAACAACTCGTGCCGCGTAGCTATTACTACGAAAAAATCATTAACTACGTCATCGATAGTAACCGTGAAGAATATCAGAAAGGTCGTGCTGACCTCGCAAACCTGACTCCGGGTGATTTCAAAAAAGCTGTCCGTGATCTCGCAAAAGCTGATGTCATCATCGCTTCAATCATGAACCGTGACGAAGGTCAGCGCTATGACGGCGCTTTCCCTGAAAACTGGTGTGGTTCTGCGGGTAACCAGAGCTATCGTTATCAGCTCTTCGGCGAAATGTTCGATAATGACCCCATCTACGCTCCGATCTGCTGCAAAGAAGAATTCAAAACGGCTGATAAAGACGATAACCTCGTTTGCTCCGCTGATATGAGCGGTATGAACGCGAACTTCGGTCCCGTTCTCGGTGCCATCGGTCAGCGTATCGGTGAAGCTGTTAATACCATCTGTACTGAATCCGCTCCGCTCACCTGCAAAATCGAAGATTGCAACGAACCCGAAGGCGATGGCTATAGCTCGACAAAACCCCGTTCAAATCCGGGTCCCGCCTGCGCTTGTAACCGTGGATGCAATGGCGATGTCACCTACCTCGCTAACTCCGATCGTCAGTATAACCTCTGCAACGAATTCAAAGTCGGTATCGGTACCGTGCCCGAAGTCGCTAAAGGCGCTGACCTCAGCGTCGATAGCTACAAAGCTTTGGAAGAAGGCGTCGACTATAAAGTCGAATACGAATCTAACTACTGCTACACTCGTACCGGCTCCCCGATCCAGGTCAATATGGTTAAAACCACGCCCGGTACGACTCTCGTGATCGAATATCCCAAAAAAGTCGTTGGTCAGGACTAATTCTTGATCCTGGCTTAACCTAAAAAAGACCGTCACTCGCGTGACGTTCTTTTTTTTTGTTGAGTTCAATGTCGATTTTGCTTGCATAGATGTACTTATACGCGTACACTTGCGCGCGGAAGTGTGGCTGAGTGGTCGATAGCGGCGGTCTTGAAAACCGTTGAGGTGAATAGCCTCCGGGGGTTCGAATCCCTCCGCTTCCGTTGAAAGCTGACAAGTGTTTGTCAGCTTTTTTTTTACCCTGTTGAGGTGTTGACATGTCCGAAATTCTTGAAAATGCCAATCATGCTAGCGCATCAACACGGGCGCGGGCACTCGCCGCTTTTGCTAAACTCGATGATGATGCGCAACGCACGCTCTTCGCGGCGCTGCTAAAATCCGAATTCAAGGACGTGCGCGAAGGCGTCCTCGATGTGCTGTCGGCTGACAAAATTCACGCCGATCCCTCATGGATCGATGCGGTCGCCGCGTTGACCGATTCTGATCCCGACGCTGAATGGCTCCTCTGCATCGGGGTGCTCGCTCTGTTGGCGCGCTTTGACCAAAAATTGCCTGCAAACTGCCTCGTGTTTGGCGAAAATTGCCTAAAAGCACAAAACGATGACTTGCGATATCAGGCTGCTTGCTTTCTCGAAATGCAGGAAGACTCAAGCGAAGATTATGTGACCGCGATCACCGGACTTTTGAACTCGCGTGACGAAGATCTGCGCATCGTCGCTGTGCAGGCACTCAGTCGACTCAAACCGACGGGCTGTGCTCAAAAACTCGCAGAACACGCGCGGCACGCGCTCGGCTTGGAGGGCTTTCACGTGTTGCTCGCGCGACTTGAGGTCGGCTCCGACGACGAGCGCCGTCAATTGGAACCCGAATTGATTCGGCAACTCGTCGACGATCGCTTTTGCTACCCCGCTATTGTCGCTCTCAAAAAATATGGTTCCAAACTTGCCATTGAGCCATTGCTCCGAATCGCTTCGAGCTTTTTGGGTGAGCCAACCCTGCGAATTTCGGCTGCCGAAGCCGCCGCACAACTCGGCTCACAAGAAGGTATCGTCTGGCTCAATAAATTCGCGAAACATAGTGCCAATCGTGAATACGCACAACTCGCCCTCGCCTCGATCGAAAATAGACAGAATTAAAATGAAAAGTCGGTCAGTTGTTTGCTATTAGTTCAATATGGTGTATTTGTCGCTGCTAGGCAGCGCTTAACCGTTAATTTGGAGGTAGAAATATGCGTCAGATGTTCAAAAAAATTGCGATTGCGATGTGCCTGACCTTTGCTGTCGGCACGATGATCAACACCGTTACTGCAACTGAAGCCATGGCAAAAGGCAAAAAAGAAGAAGCCAAGGCTCCTAAAGCTAAAGCCAATCTCGATGACAGCCTCGGTACACTTGCTTGGGGCATGGATCACGAAAAAGTGACAAAGCTTCTCGCTGACAAGCTCAATGATGATATGCGCGTAAAAATTAAAGGCTCCACGGATGAGTCCTACGCCGATATGATGCGTAAATCCTACTCCGAACGCATCGACAATATGCGCAAATCCTACATGATCTTGAGAAAAGACAACGTCGCGAGCCTTTCGGTCTCGATCGTCGGCGAAGAATTCATGCCGGATAATCAGGAAGCTCTCTTGATCCAGCGCGAAGACATTGCGACAAAATATTTCTTCTTCCTGAACGACAAACTCTACAAAATGGCCGTCGTTTATGACGCCAACTACCTTGGACCGATCGCTTTCGATACGTTCTGCGCCACGGCCGAAGACAAATATGGCAAAGCCGTAGACGAAGTTTGGGATGACGATGCTAACTTCCTTGAATCCATTTGGAAAAACAAAACAACGACGTTGACGGTCAAAAACAAATACTCGTCATACAACACCTTCCTCATGGTCTTTTCGGAAGAAGCGACCGATAAACCGCTCGTAGCTCAGCACAAGAGCTATTATAACTCGATCAACAATGGTCCCGAGATCAGCAGCGCGATCGACCTTTTGACGGCCGATGACGGCGAGGGTGAAGGTAGCTCCGTCGACGCCATTCTTGGCAAAGACACAAAAGTTGATTTGCTCGCCGGCCTCTCCAAAGAAGACCGCGACATCGCCGAAGGTAAAATCTCTGCCAAAGAAGTCGAGAAAGAAAAGAAAGCTAAGGCCAAAAAGGCCGCTGCAAGCCGCAAGAAAAACGACGCCAAAGTTAAAAAAGGCCTCGAAATCTTCTAATTCTTTTATTTCTAGGGGAAGGGGAAAGCCTTCCCCTACGCGTCTATTGGCGAATGATGCGGTAGAGACGTCCGGTCCGGGCGCCTCTACCAGCATCATTCGCCAATACGCCGCTACCCCTTCGCCTGGCAGGGCCTTTTAACCAAGGGCAGCAGCAATACGACGTGCAAGTTGAGTAAAACGACGTGATGGTTCGTTGTTTTGAATCGCATGTGACAGCGTGTACGGGTCGGTAATAAAAATGGCGATCTTGCGAGCACGGGTGAGCGCGGTATAGATCAGATTCCGTTGCAGCATGAAGCTTTGACTACGCAGAAACACGCAGATGACAGCGGGATATTCGCTACCCTGTGACTTGTGAACGGTACAGGCGTAGGCGAGTGTAAGATTGTCGAATTCCTGCTTGGATTTGGAGTATTCGACGTATTTGCCGTCAAAGTCGACGATGGCGTTATTGGCGTTGTATTCGATGATCGTGCCGATATCGCCGTTGTATACGTCTTTATCGTAGTCGTTGCGGAGTTGCATGACACGGTCGCCAACACGGAAATCTGCGCCGTTATAAGGTATTTTTTCGCCGTTGGGGTTGATGCGATCCTGCAAAATGCGGTTGATGTGCTCGACGCCGCCGAGGTTTTGGCGCATGGGGCAAAGCACCTGGATCTGGGTTTTCGGATCGAGTCCAAAGCGCGACGGAATGTTTTCGCAGACGAGACGTTCAATGATGTTTTCGGCATTTTCAGGCTTCGGATTGATCAAATAAAATTCGCTTTTCCCTTCAGAACTTTCTTCTTTAGACGGAAGTTCTGGATATTCGCCGTTGTTGATTCGGTGTGCGTTTTTGACGATCAAACTTTGTTCGGCTTGTCGAAAGACGATGTTGAGTCGAACGACGGGAATGGCCTGTGAGTCGATGAGGTCTTTGAGGACGGTGCCGCATCCGACGCTAGGGAGTTGATCAACGTCGCCAACGAAGACGATCTGTGCGGAGTCAGGGATGGCGCAAAGCAGTGAGCGCATCAAAGCGAGGTCGATCATGGACGATTCGTCGATGATGTAGACGCCTTCAGGGAGCTGATTTTCTTTATTTCTTTGAAACCCACTGCGTGTATCGCTTTGATAAACGTATTCGAGCAGTCTGTGAATGGTTTTGGCTTCGTGGCCTGTGGTCTCTTCGAGGCGCTTGGCGGCGCGGCCTGTGGGGGCCGCGAGGAACACGGGGCGATCCTGTTCATGGGCAGCCGCGACGAAGACTTTGACGAGCGTGGTTTTGCCGGTACCTGGCCCACCCGTGATGACCATGAATTTTTCGATCAACCCCAGTTGAACCGCCATACGTTGTGATTCAGCCAGGTTGATGCCGAGTTCGGATTCGATGCGTTTGATCTGTTTGAGATCGTCAGTCGTGTCGCGCGACCGGTCGGAGGCGTTGACCATACGGGCGATCTCGGCGGCGACGGCGTTTTCTAGGCGCCACATGTGGGCGCGATACACGATGAGTTCGCCGGTCTCGTCGATTTCGGTGCGCAGCGTGTGTTTTTGGGTGAGGTCATCCATGTAAGGCATGATGGTCTCACGGGGGAGCTGCAACAGGTCGGCAGCGCTTTCAATGAGGCGCGGGGCTGGCAGGTAGCAATGGCCGTCATTTTGCTCGGCCTCGTAGAGCGCGAAGTCGATGCCGGCCTCGATACGGACAGGTGAATCAAGCGGAAAACCCAGTCTGCGTGCGATCTCGTCAGCACGACGAAAACCAATGCCTTGAATGTCTTTGGCGAGCAAATAAGGTTGTTGCTGAAGGACCGGGATGACGCGTTCTTTGTAGTGGGCGATGAGTTTGGCTGACATGTCGTAAGTCAAGCCATGGCCTTGCAGGTAAACGAAAATCTGGCGCGTCGACTGCTTTTCCTGCCACTGTTCGAGGATGATCTGGAGCTTTTTGGGCGAAATGCCTTTGATTTCGTAGAGTTTTTCGGGGTCGTGATCGAAGATATCGATGGTTTGATCGCCAAACTTGTCGACGATCTGCTTAGCGAGTTTGGGGCCGATGCCATGGATCTGCGTGGAAAGAAAGACAGCGATGCCTTGCTCTGTCGTTGGAAGAACGATCTCAGCCGAAGAAACGCGCAGTTGAACGCCGTATTTCGAATCGACCCAGGTGCCGGTGACACGGAGCTCGTCGCCGACTTTGAACGCGGCGAGTGAGCCGACCATGGTAAAATTCCGCTTTTTACGCGTCGTGGCGTCAAGAATGCAGAACGTGTTGTCATCAGAGACGAAACGGACGTTGCGCACGGTTGCGGTGGTTTGGACGGTTTCACCGATTTTTGGGAAAAAATCTGCAAAGAGTGCGTTGGGCATATCGAATTAACTAGATGGGGTTCACCATAAGTGAGGTTTTGAAACACAGCCAAAAATGCTGTCACATATATATTGCCAAGCAATTAGAAAATGTGACGGATTTTTTGTGTGTGGATGTGGTTTTAGCAGATTTTGGGGCTTTTTGGTCAGTAAAAAGGCTGAGGCGACAGCGTTGGCGAGGGCGTGACGTGTCGGAGATGTGTTTTCTGCTTTTGAAGCATTGGGTATCATAGAACCGAAGTTTATGATACGTGTTTGAACGCTTGGCGTTTATGGGCTTTCATTTTGGCATTTGGGAGGAATGATACAAAACGATACAGACTGATTTTGGGATAAAAAACTTTCAAGTTCGTTAAAAATGTAAAAAAAAGCTTGCCAAGGGGGACGAATACGCGTAGAAGGCGCGCGCTCCTTGCTTCCGAGGCAAATCATGGTGGTTTGCAAGTGTGGAAGCCGAATCAGTTCCATAGGGAGAACACAATGGCATTTTTAGTTGAGCACCCGAAAACAGTTCGTGAGTACGAAACCGTTTATATTCTGAGAGCGGACGTACTTGATGAAGACCGTAAGAAAGTCACCGATCGTATGTCGAGCATCATCGAACGTCTCGATGGCACTATTCTTCTTCAGGAAGAATGGGGCAAACGCAAACTCGCGTACAAAATCATGAAGAATGCTTATGGCATTTACTTCTATCTTCGTTATCTTGGTTACAACGACATGGTTGCGGAAATTGAACGTAACCTTCGCATCCTCGAACCCGTCATCAAGTACATGACGGTCAAACTCGGCGATGATGTCGATGTTGATAAATGCAAAGAAGAAGCCACGAAGCTTGGCTCCTGCGCGCCGAAAGACAATGCTGATTACAGCGCTGTTGAAATCGGTGATGATGAACTTGATGAACTCGTCGATGACGACTAATTCCAGTAAGGAGAAAATTAGATGAAAGTTATTCTTTTGGAAGATGTCGCTCACGTCGGTAACATGGGTGAAATCGTTAAGGTTTCCGATGGTTACGGCCGCAACTACCTTATTCCTCAGGGCCTTGCCCTCCTCGCTACTGAACAGCGTACGAAAGAATTCGCGCATCAGCAGGCGATGATCGAAAACAAAAAAGCGAAAGTTCGCAAAGCGGCTGAAGAAGTGGCTGCTAAACTTGCGGGCCTCGAAATCGTTATCGCTCGTGCCACGACCGGTGATGAAGACAAAATTCACGGTTCCGTCACGAATGCGAACATCGCGGATGCCATCGCTGCCAAAGGCATCGATATCGACAAACGTAAAATCGTTCTCGATCAGAACATCCGTAACCTCGGCGACTATGAGATCGAAATCCGTCTCGGCGCCGAAGTTAAATCGACCGTTAAAGTTTCTGTCGTCGCCGAATAATTCGTCGATGGCGTATTAACGCATCGTAAAGGCGCGCCCCCTTAGGGACGCGCCTTTTTTTATATTTTGAGTTTATTACAATGAATGTAAAGCATATCTGCACCATCAAAGGCATTCCTGTTGGCGTCAACTTTTCGTTTTTGATTCTGGTCGTGTTGTTGGCCATGTTGATGGGCAATAACAACCTGGTCTATGGCATCATTTGTGGGATATGCATTATCATCGCGTTGATGGTTCACGAATTTGGTCACGCGCTGGTTGCGGCACACTATAACCTGAATCCGCAAGTCATCTTGACCGGGTCAGGCGGGCTGACGATCCACAAGTCGGCGAATGCCAAACAGTCGTTTCTCATTACCCTGATGGGACCGCTGTCTGGGCTAGTTCTGGGCGGCATCGCGCTCGGCGTGTATTTCGGGCTGGCTGTCTATGCGCCGACGTTTCTTTCGACTTACACGAACTTCGCGAAGTTCCTGGAATACAGCATGTTCATCAACCTCGGTTGGGGCATCTTTAACCTGATTCCCATCAACCCCTTGGATGGCGGTAAACTGCTTTCGGCTTTACTGGCCAAGTTTATGGCACCCAAAACGGCGATCAAAACGAGCGTCGTTGTCAGCACGTTGTGTTGTGTGGCTTTCATCGTGCTTTCTTGCACGATCTGGCGAAGCATGTTCAACCTTTTTGTTGGCTTTTACCTGTTGATGATCAACTTTTTGTCGGCAAAACAGGTTTTTTCAAGCATTTCGACGCTCAAAAAGGAAAAAGCCAGTCTGCGTGCCGATACGATCTACGAAATGGGGATTTCGGCGGCCCGCGATCACCGCTGGAAAGAGCTCGAAATGTATGGTCATCAGCTCAAAGAAGCGTCTTCATCTTCCGACCAGCTCAAGAGCGCGTATGACTTTTTGACGATCGCTTGTACGAATCAAAAGAAATATGAAGAAGCGTTGAACTATGCGGAGCGCTCGTCTAAAAGCGAGTCGGTTCAGCGTGCCGTCGACCGTTGTCGTCACCAATTGACGGTCGAAAAAGAAAATAGTACGGATGCGTGAAATTATGTAGAATGTGTGTCCGACTTGTTCTGGTTATAGATCGATTTATCCATAAGGAAACACAATATGAATACTTCCAAACGCGTTATGATCATTGTTGGTTTGGTTATCGTAGTTCTCTGTGTCGTTTTTACGATTTTTGCGCTTGGTCGCGGCGAAGAGGATGGGGAATGGACCGGATTTGAGCCGTTGGATAGCCAGTTGGCTGTGGTCGATATGTCGTATGCGAAATGGTTTAAGGATCGCATCGACGTCATGTCGATCCCGGCTGGTCAGCGCGTCGTCTGCGACTGGTTGATGTACAAGTCGTATGCGGTGACGCAACATACCAACATGGGCGACGCGCTTGAAAAATTCATTGGCAATGATATGGATTTTGCCGTCGATCAGGGTGTGCGTGCCGACTACTGGGCCAGCGTCGCCGCCTGGGAAGAATTCCTTAAAGCCTACCAGGACGAGAACGCGCGTAAAAAGCTTTTTGAGATCTGCAAAGACGAAGCGCCTGACCTCGAAACGCAATTCAACAACGAGATCATTTCGTTCAAACAGTTTGCGACCAACGAAGAATTGCTCGACGAAGCCGGTCATTTGAAACCCGACAAGGCTAAACTCGCCCTGTTGCTGCACCGCTACGTGTGGATCAAAGCCAGTCAGCAGCAGTTCCCCGTGAATGCGATCCAGACACCCGAAGAAGCCATGGCCATGTTCCGTTGGCAGGTCGAAGCGTCGCACATGGCGGCGGATAAAAAGATCGAAAAGCTGCATGAGACAAAGACGAGCCACCCTGGTGCTTACGATTACACGTATGCAGAAGCCGTCATTGACATTCAAAACGGCGATTACGCCGCAGCCTGTCTGCTTTTGAGTCCCATCGCGACCGGCGATGGCATGGTCGATCCATATCAACAGAATTTGTATCGTCGTGCCATGAAAGCCATTAAGGCGCTTGACGCTAACGCGTGCCCATGAGGCATAGATGACCGTGCGGCAACATAGTGTCGTGTCAGGCCCCCGCCAGGCGAAGGGGTAGCGGCGTATTGGCGTTTCAACGACAATAGCCGCGTAGGGGGAGACTTCCCCCTCAAAATAAAAATTCCATCGATTTTCTGCTTAACTTTTGGCGATCCGTGAATAAACTAACGCCACGCCCGAAACAGTTGGTTTGTGCTGATGCACGAAATGACTGTGTTTTTACAACTTAAGACGTCTCAGAAGGAGAATGGACCATGAGTGAAGAAGTGAAAAACGAAGAAGTGAAAGTCGACGAAGTGAAAGCTGCAGAAGCGAAAGCCGACGAAGCCAAAGCTGAAGACGCCATTAAAGACACCAAGGACCTGATCGTTGAACAGGCGAATGCGCTCAAAGGCAAATTGAGCAACCTGTTTGGTAAAGCGACGGAGATCGGTAATTCGGTCGTCGAGACTGTGAAAGAAAAAGCCGAAAAAGGCAAAGAAATGTATGACGACAAACGTCGTGACTGGGAAGCCAACGATGTTTATCGCAAACTCGGCAAACGCGTGGCCAAATTGGCAAAACGTGGCGAATTGGTTTTGCCGGAATCTTGCCAGCAGTACCTCGATGCTTTGGATGACATCTATGGTGAAAACGGCGATGATGACGACAACAGCGGCGAATGCTGTTGCTGCAGCGACGACAAATGCTGCAGCGACGACAAATGCTGCTGCGACGACAAATGCTGCTGCGACGACAATGCCTGCAAGTGCTGCGACAAATGCACGGGGGAAGCCGGTTGCGACTGCGGCTGCGACGATTGCAAATGCAAATAACGCTCGCGAATTAGATCAAATCTAAATGATAAAGCCTCATCATGCGCTTGTGTGATGGGGCTTTTTTAGTTTTTGTCATTTTTGTGACCGAATTGTTCAAAAAACTGTTTCAGCTCAAGGCGTTAATCGCTAAAAGAGTATTTTTGGCTCGTTTGAGTTTTGTCGTGTAAAACGAGGAGAAAATAAGTTGCAGGATCTAAGAGCAGATGTCGTTATTATTGGCGGCGGTGTCGCGGGATTGACGAGCGCATTGGGTATGCGCGGTCGTCGCGTGATCGTATTGACGAAAGCGGAATTTGGCAAAGGCGGTTCGACGCCGATCGCACAGGGCGGTATTGCCTGTGCCATGGGGAAAGATGACGATCCGAAGCTGCACGCAGCGGATACGCTTGTGGCCGGGGACGATCTTTGTATTTCGGACTGTGTGGATGTTTTGACGAGCGAAGGCCCAGCGGCGATCCGCCATTTGATCGAAGAAGGCGCTGAGTTTGACCGCACGCCGGATGGCGAACTTTCGTTTGGTCGTGAGGCGGCGCACAGCCGTCGTCGCATTTTGCACGCGCATGGCGACAGCACCGGTGCCGAAGTTGAACGCGCGCTCGTGGCGGCCGTTCGACGCGTGGATTACATTCAGATCATTGAAAAGTGCTACGTGGGCGATCTGCTGATGGATGGCGATCGCGTGGTCGGTGCGTATGGCGTCGTGAACGGCGAAGTCGTGCGAGTGTTTGCGCCGGCCGTGGTGTTGGCGTGTGGCGGCATTGGTCGCATCTACCAATACACGACGAATCCTGTCGAATCGGTCGGTGACGGACTCGCCATTGCGGCGCGTGCTAACGCCGTTTTGTCGGACGTCGAGTTCGTTCAGTTCCATCCGACGGCGCTCAACACGAAGTTGGATCCGTTGCCGCTGTTGACCGAAGCTCTGCGCGGTGAAGGCGCGACGCTCCACACCGAAGATGGCACGCGCTTCATGGTCGGACTGCACAAAGATGCCGAACTTGCGCCGCGCGATGTCGTGGCTCGCGGCATTTGGAAGCAACAGATGGCTGGGCACTTTGTGACGCTCGACGCGCGCCACATCGGCGCTGAATTTCCTAACAAATTCCCAACGGTCTACGGCTTTTGTCAGCAGGCCGGCATTGACCCGCGTGTCGATTGCCTGCCCGTCACTCCGGCTGCCCACTATCACATGGGCGGCGTTTCGGTCGATCAGAACGGACACACCACCGTCAAAGGCTTATGGGCTTGTGGCGAAGTTTCAGCCACGGGCGTGCACGGCGCTAACCGATTGGCCAGCAACTCGTTGCTCGAAGGCCTCGTCTTTGGCGCCCGTGTCAGTCAGAATATCGCCGAAATCTCGAATTTTGACGAAAAACTCGGTCAGACCCAGACAGAATGCCCACTTTGCAACACGTTTGTCACGGCTGATGAGGCCGATGATGTCCAAAAACTTCGCGAAACCATGTGGAATCACGTCGGACTCGTCCGAAATGAAGACGGCATGAAAACAGCACTCGCCTTCTTTGACCAGTTGCGTGAAAAACATGCCCACCCGTCCATGATGCTCAGAAACATGGTCGATGCGGCCACCATGATCACACAGGCTGCCCGTGAACGCCAGGAAAGCCGCGGCGGTCACTATCGCTCCGATTTTCCAAACCATTCCGACGTCGCCGAACATCATCCGTTCGTCTACACCGGCAATGGTCCGTGGATCTAGGGGGAAAGCATGACGCGTTTTGAATTGGCCCGCGATAAGCGCATCACGATCGCGGCGCTCGTCCTCGACGTCCTGAGCGTTTTGTTCATTCTGCTGCTCGTCAACGAGTTGGTCGCCGTTCAGTTCGGCATTCAGACCTTCAGCCTAAACCACGAGCCGTCGTGGGATGGCGTCAAAAACATGGCGCTCTTTTTCGTGCTGCCAACGCAGTATTTGCTGGCTGTGGTCGAACTCATCGCCCGGTATCGCGAGGATGGACGCAGCTTTACGCTCCCCATCGTCTTTTTGCCGTTTGGACATGTGCTGCGCTTTTTGATCATGTTTGCGCTCGAAGCCATCGTCGTGGCTGTCAAACTGGTCGTCTACTTCCTTTCCGTTCTCATCGAGTTCGTGCTCATGATCTGCCGTCTCGATAAAGTCGCCGGCACGGCCCTTTGTGTCGATGCCGTCGACCGTTGCCTGGAACCTGTCGAAAAATTCGTCAATGCGACGTATAACTTCCTCTATTTCAATAAGATCCAGACGAACGGCAATATCTTTAATTCAGTGTTTAACAATTGTTTAACTTTGTGGTGTATCAACCATTAAGGCTGTTTTAACGCGCTATTGAAGGGAAAGCCGCACTGGCGGCGCCCTCATGGCGAGCAAACAGACGGAACGCTTGCACGCGTTCAAATGAAAATGGTTGGCCCCGCGCTCCGTGTTTTTTGAATTCGATGGAACCCCCTACTTCTTGTGATGATGAACAAAATTCGATTTTACACAGAATAGTTCGAATAGTCTTTTTTATCTCGACATTTTCGTGGTCGTTTAATCGTTTTGAAGAGTATGCTACCGAAGGTGCTCCAGCTGAAAAGATCGTGATGCGCATTCTGCCATTGATGATTACGGCAGCCTACCTTGTGCTCGGCAAATATCGTCCCAGGCTCAAAAATCTGCTTAGACCCGTGTTTTGGCCCGTTTTGGCCTATCTGTTTTTTGGGGTGTTTTTTGGTCTGTTTGGCATTCAGCCGTTGCTCTCGATGTGGAAAGGCGCGGAACTGCTGATCGCGACGGCGTTTATCGCTTGTACGTGTGACGATCTGCCAAGTCTCAAGCGTGAATTTCACGCGTACAGCTTTTACATTGAGTTGTTGATGTATGCGACGGTCGTGTTGGCGTTGATCTCGCCAGAACGCGGGTTTTTGGATTCGCCGTCGTTCGTGCCCTGGATTCGTGGTTATTTGCCGATGCTGAACCCGAACACGGTCGGCTTTTTGGCTGCTGTGGCGTTGACGCGTCTGCTCTTTACGCCCGTGAAGCTCAAGCCGCTGCGTCTGGCGTTGATCTCTGGCGTATTGTTGTGCGCGCAGTCGCGTACGCAGTATGCCGCCATGGTCGTGGTGTTCATCGTTTTTGTGGTGGATGCATTTCGTACGCGTCAGCGTCGCCGCGTGTTTTGGTCAATGATCGGCGGCGCGGTGGCGCTGCTGTTTCTGTTCGGCTTTTCAGACCTGGTGATCAAAGTGTTTCAGCGCGGTCAGTCGGCGGACACGATGAGCCGTCTTTCGGGGCGCACGGACTATTGGGCCATTGCGTGGGCTCATGCCGGCTTGACGGGCGGCGGGTTTGCGACCGGCTCACGCAGCCTCATTTTTGAGGCGAGCGGCGTGTTTCAACAGGGCGCCGTAAACCTGCACAGCACCTATCTCGAAGCCATCCTCGGCGCGGGCTTTTTGGGCGCCATTCCGTTTCTCTTCAACATCCTGTGGAACGTCATTCGACAGGGCATGCGCTTTTTGCTGCGTTGCCGCTCGTTTGACGGCATGTTCACGGCATTCGCTCTGTTGCTGCTGGCGCGCACGATCATGAGCAATGGCCCGTCGTTGTTCACGATCGATTATTGTCTGCTCATCATGATCTGGTTTGCCATTTCGATCACGTCCAAAGAGGTGCAGAACCAGACCGAATCGCCCAAACCGCGTGTGAGAACGGAACTTGAATTGGGGGGAAAGATTCAATAGGCGGTATTTCTCGTCTGATTCTGGCGGCGATCGTATTTTGAGGGGGAAGTCTCCCCCTACGCGGCTATTGGCGTTCGCCAATACGCCGCTACCCCTTCGCCTGGCAGGGCCCACGACGGCGTTTGCGTGAACCACGTCGCTTGTGCCGCACCACGTCACGGCGCTACTACACACGTAAACGAATCTGTGATATGACACGCGCGCCGTATGGCATGTCGCATGCCCGGTAGATTTTGAATGAATGATATTCTTGGCCAATGGCCGTGGTTTTGTGAAATATGACGATGCAGGAAAAGACGGAGATTCAAACTCAACAGGAGATTGCCAAACAGCACGAAGCGATATGCTCTTTGTTTGGGCTCAAAAAGACGTACGAGGAACGCGCAAACGCAGCTAGTACGCCAAAAACTGGCCTTTCGACGAAACAGGTCGTCGTTTTGGTGTTGGCGGCTTTGTTGATCGTTGGGACGATCGTCGGCTACAGTGTGGCGCAGAAACTGATCGACCAGAAGGAACAGGACGAGGTCGTGGCCAAAAAGCAGCGTGAGATCGAAGCCGAAGAAGCGCGCCGTAACCGCACGGAATTTGCCGAGATCGCGTTTTTGGATTCGTTGCCCGAACAGGCTGCGATTTCGATGGATGGCAAAAAACTGTACGCCAAGACGCCGGATGGCAGCTACACCGCGTTGCGCGCTGGCAAGGACACTTGGATTCGTTATTTGCCGGTCAAAGAGAGCACGGTGATCCAGTTTGGCTTTGAGGCCGAAGGGTTTAGGCCGCTGTCACGCAAGATCGCTTACTATGACTGGTATCCTGCGCACAAAGGTGACATCACGCTTCAGAAGATCTTTCGCAAGATCGTGATGGAACCGGATGTGACGCCGCGTTTGTCGAATTGTGAGGGCGACGCGTGTGAATGGACGGTGTTTCGCGAGATCATGTTTCGTCTGAAGTATGCTGAGACGGCCAAGATCGCGGTCATCAACGAGGCTGATCGTGGTGTGAACCGCGAGCGCGTGTTGCGCACCCATCCCGCGCTCGCGTCGGCGGTTGGCTTGGATGTGGCGAATTTGCCCAAGAATGATGCAGACATGCCGTTGGCTGCGCAAAACCTGATGCAGTTTGTCGACAAACATCCGTTTGATCTGTATGGGACGATCACGGTCAAATCGAATGTGGCTGACACGCGTGTTTCGTTTTTGGGTGAGCCGCTGATGGTGTTTAAGGCGTCCGGGTCGATGAGCCAGGTCAAGGTGGATCCCGAAGCGCCGTATACATTTTCGACGTATGGTCAGGGGCATCCGATCGTGATCACGGAGCCGTTGAGTTTGCGGCTTGAAGCGCCGGGTTATCCGAGCTACGTGACGGAGATCCTGCCGCATCAGTGGCGTTGTGAGCCAGTGTCGGCCGAAGTTCAGGCGGCTTTGACGGCGCCTGCGTTCACGCAGCTGGAAGATACGAAAGCGGATTATCACCATTATCTTTGCGATTACACCATAGAGATTGCCGTCGACTTTGAGTCGATCAAAGCTGCTGCGGATCAGGATGCGGCAGCGGTTGCTGCCGCTCAGCTTGAGGCGTCCAAAGCAGCCGAGGCCAAAGCTGCGGCTACAAAGGCTGACGGGCAGTCGACGTCTGAAAAAGCGGAGGCTGCGCCACAAGCTGCTGCGAACGGGCAGAACAATGTTGCGAAGTAAGCTGTGGTTGACCTTGACGCTGCTTTTGGGCGTTGGCATGACGGCCTGCGAGCAAAAACAGCCGGTAGTGCTTGAACCGTTGCCGGTTTTGGCGATGCCCGAGGTCGAACTCACGCCTTTTTTGCCCAAAACAGCGTGGTCAGACCAGCTGATCGACTGGAAGATCGTGTCGTCGGCGCTTCGTGATGGCGTGACGATGCCAGACGCGCTTGAAACGCGGTTGACGCGCGATGATCGCGAGATCTGGAAGCGCGTGAGCGCGAATGTCGAGGCTTATGAAGCCAATCGTCGCGATGCGCTCGTTTTGGCAAGTGCCCAGGTGCCGCAGGCTGTCGAATGCGTGCCGCCGAGTTCGGCGTTCAGTTTGCAGCAACGCGCCATGTTAAGCCGCATGTTGCAGCAGCATCGCAATGTTTTGTGGCGGCTAGGGCGCCTCGAAATGGCGTCGCGCTATGTCAAAACATCGCTAAACCAGTTTTTGCCGCAATACGCCGGTGGGCGCATCAAAGACGCCGATACGGGCGTCGTGCAGCCCATTCGGTCGCTGTTTGAGCAGATCCAGGAGATTCGTTCACGCTACCAGACGCCCAACGGCGTGTGGTCTCCGGGAGAACTGCATTTTCGCATGGCGCGCCTTGCTCAGATCGCGCCGGCGATGCTTCAACTCAATGATTCGTTTGGCGTGTGGGCCGATCAGATCGCGGCGAGCACGCGGTGGCGCTATTTGGTCGGCAGCGCCGAGCCTGTGCGCGAAGCGCTTAAGATATGGTTGGACGAATACGAAAGCGTGTTGACGGCTTATCGGCATTTGGCCAGTGCTACGCAGGCGCTCGAACAGAGTTTTGGACCGCCGAATCAGCTCGTCGCATTTCCATGCATTAACCAGAATTTGCGCCGTATGCGCATTTTAGCGAACCTGTTTCAGGTGATCCTGCCCATGCAATGGTCGCTCGCCCAGTCTGAAGTCAACGCCATGCACGTGCATCAACGCGTTTTGACGCCAGACTATCGCGAGGCAAAGCAGGAATTCATGGCCAGCGAGGTTGTGGCGACGCATGAAAAAATGGTCGCGCTCAGTCGTAAGTTGGCGCACGCGGCTGACTTGTTGTTGATCATGTGGGATCAGTCAAATTACAGTGTTTGGAGCGGCTTGCCTGACTTTGTGGATCCCATTCATCACCATTCCGGCACTGCGGTCGAGGATGCTGAAACGTGGCGAGCGATGTATTCGGTGTTGCAGGGTGACTTGGCGCGTTTGTCGACGAATTTGAAGCCTGAACCCGAACAGCCGCTCAACAAGTACGGCAAACCGTACGCGGCGCCAGTGCAAAAGATCGTTGAAGAGATCGAGTCGCCGACGCGCATTGACGAGGTCGAACACGGGCTGCTTTCGATTTCCGAGATCGAGTCTCACTTGGTCGCGATTCGCGACCAGTTGCTGCGCCTTTGCATGGACGGGGCGTGTCGCAGTTTTCCGGAAGCCGAGTTGGCCAATTCGCCGCGTAAGAGTCAATGGGTCGTGTCGTGGCGTCAAAGTCCTGTCTCGGAGCGAACGATCGGGCATTCGTTGATCGTGCTCAAACTGTGTCAGCTGCACCTGAGTCGTTTGGTGCAGCGTCTGGCCGAGATCTATGGCTGGTTTGCCGAAACGTCGAATGCTGACATCACCTGGAAAACGTTAAAAGCCTGGCAGCGTATTTGGACGCTGTATGCCGAGCCCAATGGGACGTATGCGAACTTTTTGAGGAGTGTGTCGACGCTTGACAAGCAGATCATGGAGATGGCGATTCCGCTCGAAAAGCGCGCGCAGTCGCCGGAACTGCTTGAATTGCTCAAAATCCAGGATGAGTTGTTCGACCTGACGATCGACTATGCGCGCTTTATCGATGCGCGCGTGCACGCCCCCGTGCCGTTTGATGACATCACCGAAACGTGGTTATCGCTTCAAAGCGCGATCTCGACGATCGCGCGTTTGACGGCCGAACGCGACGAAAAAGCGGCGCCCGATGCGGTAAAAACCAAAAAACGCGTGCGTCAGGACGTTGATCGATAGTAAGCGCATTAGATAGGCTTGCGTGCTAAACACTTAGCGATGAAAATAGATATGTGCTTGGACTGAAGGAACACACGCACTTAGTAGAGTGTAGGGGGATGCACCTACGATACAGAGACACGCGTTCAATGTAAATTTCTGTCTCTTGCTGCGCCGTTTATGACGCAACAAAAGAAGATGCAAGTTTAACTAGTGCCTACTTGTTTTCTGAGTTGTCGTATATTTCATTATATAAATCTCTGGCTTTTTGTAAGAAGAATAGCATGTATGATTCGTTTGAATCAATACCATTATTCAGAGTGCTTATCATGTCATTTAAAACATAAAACCCCGTGTTTGCGTATTCTTCAGCATATTGGTACGCTAAAGAATCATCATCCAAATTTTCAATTTCGTTATCATGGATAAGTTGATTGATAAGAATTGAGCGCAAAGTGGCTCTTTTGAAATAATCCAGAGTTTCTGAGCGGATAAAGTCCACGCGTTTTTTTAGTGGTTTTCGTTGACCATTTTCAATGCCAATAGCGACTGCAAATAGAAACAGATCACTTCGATCACAAGATGACTTACCCAGTTTCATGAAGTCTAAATCATCGATTTGTGGTATGATTTTAGATTGAACGTATGAATCAATATAAATTCTTGGTTCTTGCATGATTAAATCTCCTTAATGGCATTGGTGTAGATTTCATCAATTGGTTTGAGAATGTGTTTGCTTGCTACAATCGTATTTGTGAATTGAGCTTGTATTTCTTTTGAAAATTCAGAGGGTGTTAGGGCAAGAATGATTTGCTTTGTTTTGCTGATTTCGACAAGTGATTTTGCAAAATTGGATCGATTTTCTGTATCGACACGACCAACAGGAGTATCAATAAATAATAAAGAATCAAAACCAGATATTCTATGCATGGCAAGTGTAAAAGCTAAGGCTAATAATTGGCGTTCTGCGGATGAACCGACTAAATCTGTATTATTTAAATGTTTATTGTAAACGGCCATGTTATAGTCTTCATCGAGCGTAATGCGATCAAATGTATTCTTTTTCCACTCTAACTTTTCAAAAATCCGCATAGTTTCGGTTTCAATTTGTATTCGAAGGTCTGAGATGCATTTTGTTTTTAATTTTTCAAGAAGATCTAATGCATTGGTCGCAAATAGATAGTAATTATTAACAATCTTATTGCTTTCTTGTTTCTGAGTGGCTTCAATTAGTTTTGTTTGATATTCCTTAATCTTTTCTTGGCATTTGTTCAGTTTAGGTGTTAATTGTCCAATTTCTTCAGAATCCTTAGCAATTTGATTACGGTAAAAATTTCGTCGTTCAATACAATTTGTAATTTCATCAGGGTCAGGACATAGCTTAATTTTATTGATAAGTTCTTCCTTGGTTAACTCACATTCTCGTATTTTTTGTTCGATGTGAGCCTGTTCTTTTATAAGACTATTGATTTGATCATTCAAATCGCGTGGCCTTGAACACCATTTTTCAAGATCACTTTTGATTTCAACGAGTTTGTGTGATACTGATGATGAAAAATTAATCTGGTCAAGTAAATTTTGAATTTTCTGGATAGCTGTTTCGGATAAGTGACTACCACAGATTTTACATTGTTCATCTTTTAATGTATCATTTAGTACGCTGATATCAATACGAGGAGGAAGTTGTCCTTTGGTGCTGGCGTCGATGATGTAATGGTATACGGATTGATTTGTTTTATATAAGATAATTGAAATAAATAGATCTCGTGTTAATTTATAAAGTTTGGATTTGTTTGTATTTAAAGTTTTGTTGAAGTCATCGATCTGGGATTGGGTTAAGTCGAGCTGCTTTTGTTCGTCAGCGATGCATTCCATGCCAGAAATTTGTCTTGTGAGTCGTTCGAATTCTCTATTTGAAATAGCTCTATCCTGATTTAAGGTGTTTATTTTTCTTTCATATTCATCTTTTGATTGTTTACAATTGTTTAATTCTGTTTCGATTTCTTGACATTTTGGAATGTCTTTAGAGATTTGTTTGCAATATGAACTTATTACGCCTCGTAAATCGTTTTCTAGGTTTTCTAGATCAGTGATTTTTGACATCTTATAAATAGAACTTCTTACATTTTTTTGTTGTTGACTATCGAAATAGTCTGATAACTGCTCACCATCAAAAAAGAAGTATCCTCGAATAGCTTGGGGAAATTTTGAACGAATTATTTCTGTGGCTTCAGCATTCGTTTTAACATCTGATTGGTTTGTTAATAAATTAGTTTGTGTGACAATAAACTCATCTGCACCAGTCATTTCTGTTCTGACGCTGTATTTTAAAGATCGTTCTATTGTCAATTTTATGTTTTCTATTGTGCTGCGCGCTATTATCACAACTTTTACTGCGACAAACTCATCACCAATGCCTTTTGTTTCAAGAATCGATTTTGCATTGCAAATTGATTTTTTATCATTTCTATACGTTAATGACCCAATATGTGGCTCATCATTATATAAACACCAATTGATGGCATTTAACAGGTTGGTTTTGCCAACGCCGTTACGACCGATAATGATGTGTAGGTCAGCATTGCCCTGATTGGGCTGATCAAATTGAAAGAAAGCATCCTGATATTGACGGTAGTTAATGATTTTGACGGAATCAATTCTCATTTTGAAATCTCCTTAGATGTAACATTTCTATTGATTTCGTTATAAGTCTTTTCTATGATCTTTTGACAAGTCTTTTTATTGTGGATTCTATCATTGAATTGATAATTAATTAGCCTTTGTAATAACTCTTGAATGCTTTTGTCGCCACGAGTAACTTCAAGAAGATTCTTTTCGATGAGTTCATTAAGATTTCCCATAATATTCTCCTTTTATATTAAACCAGTTTTGGTTATATCGGCAACCGCCTGGCTTCCGTTTATTGCTTCAGTAGCTATAGCAAAGATTCGTTTCATTTCTTTTTTGAAGATTCGCTTATCAAAATTTCTTTCTTCATTTGACCAATCAGAATAATCAGGAGTGACAACAAAATCATCTATATAGGCAAGCTGTTTGTTGCCGTTATCACGTAGCACTCTACCTAAACGCTGAATATACTCTCTTGCGTTCTCACTACTTGACAATAGAATTGCCCGTGAGGCTGTCTTGATGTCAATCCCTTCGTCCAGACATTTTATCGCAACAAGTATCTGATAATAGCCGTTTCGAAATTTTTCAAGGATATCTTCTCTTTCAGATATACCCTTATCATCAATTTTTGTTGATTCGGACTGCGTAAATCGATGGCCAGATATATTAAGCTTAACAAGTAGTTCTTCAACTTTATCTATCTGTTTGTCTGAGACATAGATAATAGTATCACGAATGTCTGAAATTGAGGAGAGAAGAATTTTTAATGCAGAGATCTTGTGTTCAGCATTTTTAACGATATTTGCTCTTTTGAATAGCAGTTGTTCATATTTTTCATTATTTTCTATGTCATCATCTTTTGTGTGAATTAATTTGGATAATTTCTTAGTCAGCTTGTTATATTCGCTAGATTCGTTCTCAGTTAAATTGATAGGATATATATTGTATTTATAACTCACAAGAAATGTACGATTTGTTACTGGGTTGATTGTTGTTAATGCATCATGTAATGAAAAAGTGAATTCATTGTTCATAAAATACGATTTAAGCAGATTTGTTCCTTCTTCATCGAACCATCTATCTGGAGTGGCGCTTAAACCGAGCCGATAATCGTATTTATCGAGCAATGACTTTTTGGTTTTGGAGGCTCCCATGCCATGGACTTCGTCCCCTATAAGCATGGTTTTATAACTATAGGATTTGATAATCTTTATAAAATCATCAGTGCACGCTGAACAGTGTGTTACATAGATAAGAATTTGTTTATAAATTCCAAGATTAGCTTTTTGAAGAACACAGTTCAGATCTTTTTTCCAATTTGTGTGGTTACTATCGCAGACAATTGTTTGATCAAATCGAAGTTGGAGTGAATCGATTTCCTTTTTCCATTGAGATTGGAGTGTAATTTGTGGAATTGCTATGATTGTCAATAATTTTTGACAATTTTGTTGCGCATTTTCAAGACATTTTACTGCTGTGAAGGTCTTTCCTGTTCCAGTGGCCATTTCGAGCAACATAATTCTGTTACATTCGATCCAGTGTTCAATCGCTCTATTTTGATATGGAAAAGGCAACTTTTCAGATTGAGGCTTTGTAATAATTGATACACTTGTGTGATATCGGTTTTCGCGATATCGATCTAGAGATAGCTTATCATTTTGATAATCTTCGCCTCGTTCTATTAGACGTTGTTTGACCGCAGTTGGTAAGTCTATGACTTCTAGCGAAGCGACGCTGTTATTCCACATTGAGTTAAAGTCGTTTTGGTGTCCTTGAAAGTATTCTCGTTGACCCGCATTCCAATTTTTATATACCTCGAAACGTTCATCATTCCATAACCAACCTGAGGCCGATTCATTGTTTGAACCACTAAAAGAAATGCCATAATCGATTGATTTATTGTCGTACAGAATGCCAAACTTTTGATGCATAATGGGATTGTTGGCTGTATTCCTTACGTCTTTTACGATAGCTATTTTTATTTGAAGTTTATTATTGGCCAACATCCAGCCAAGTGCTGCAATATGATCATTGAGAAAGTAATCAGGAATGTCTTCGATTGCAGTGATCATAGATTCTTCTAGAATCTTGTTTTGGTTTTCAATGACATTTTGAATGGTTTTAATATCATCATCACTTAGTTTTGGACATGTAATGAGTCTCATGGTGCCACCATTTGCAATAAGCCCACCAATGCCTCGAGCTGCAATAGCTAAACTAGTTGATGAAAAATACCCCGATATTCTGTCATATTTCCTGGCTTCACATAGTGCGGGAATATAGAAATCAGAGATCAAGTCGTCTTCTGAGCTTTTATATTGTATTTTTATGGGCAAATCCTTCAAGCTCATATATTAATTCTCCAGTCGATGCAATCCATTAGCTGAATAAGGTAGGATCCAGATAATGCGAATGTTAAGACCTGCTTCGTGTTAGCTTGGCGTCTTACTGCAGTTTTGTATGAAATCGAAGATAAACAACTGCTATAGCTCCAAAATCCTTTGGTGTATATTGATTTTAAGATCGTTTGTATGAAAATATTAGAAAATAAAAGCTTTTTTATAAGCGATGAACGTATTGTTAACGGGTAGATGAGCATTTGATTGCTAAGTGCTGTTATCCTTACTTTGATTGGCTTTTCTTCGCTAATGGTTACCAATTTCATCATGGCCGCAAGCTTAGCATGGTTTTCACCATATTTTAGTTGAGCTCCTGGTGTTTTGGATTGTATCAATTGGTAGCCTAAATCTTTAAATCCCATGCCTTGAGGCATGAATGACAAAATCTCACTTACTCTGAATATGCCATGTTCAAAATTGCTAAAACATGGTATGTCGTTTGCCAATAAAGTAACTTCTTTTATATTATTGTCGTTAAAAATCTGATTGATAAAAGCCTCTTCAGAATACTCATTTAGTTTTTGTATGAAAATTTCTAATTCGTCTTTTGAAGCATTGTTGATAATGTTATTTATTTCTGGTTCGTTGGTTAAGAATTTATGCAAAAAATCGTCATAAAATTGAGAATTGTAGGCCTGATCGAGATTGTTAGTATTCGCATCTGGATATGTGTTATTCATTACTAAACCTCATTATATCTCATGTCGAAATACTGCTTCGCTATTTGTGGATAGTCTCGCTCAATCTCGAGCAGAGCTTTCATTGAAGAACAGTAAGTACCTTGTGTTTTGTGAAGAGCCTGATTAGCTTCACAGAACTGGCGAAAACTCATTTTTTTGAGCATGTTTGGTTGGTTGCACCAGCGTGCGATGCTGACATATAAACTTGAATATGGCGAGATTTTCCAGGGTGTTTCGTTTATATTCTGGTATCGCATGATATAGGGAAGACATTTATAGCGAAGAAGCAGTTCAATGCGTTTGAATGCATTGGCAATATCCGTGGCATCGGTGCTTTTGAAGCCTACTAGTACATAGAATTTTACACTCGTTGATTGAGTATATTTTCGAATTAATTTCAGTTTTTGCTCGATAAGCTTATAATCTTCTACGTTATCGAAGGCGAACGTGAAGTCACCATCGTAGTGTGCGTTAAACAGCATTTCACATTTTTCTTCGGTGAGTATGCGTTCGTCCAGGCCTTGTTTGAATTTAAAGGGTTTATTGGTGTCGATGAGCTTTTGGAGTAGCGTTTTCCATTTGGGATAACCGAGAAAATTGTCGTCTAAAAGGCAAATCTTTTTTAGGTTCTGGTCTAAAAACTCCTCCAAAGGACTATGTTCGAAAACATGGTCATATTTTTGATTCACGCAGAATGGACAGCGTCTGAAACAGCCTCTTGTCAAAAATCCAATCGAATAATTTGTGTATTCCTTGAATTGAGTCATGAATGATGACTTATTAAAGTTCTTCCCTTCTTTTAATTTGGTTAATTCGGCCTTCTGGACTTCGTCGGCTATCCATGCGTCATAAAGATGATAATCTGGACAACAGTGTTCGATTTCTGGGAGGAGGTTAGGTGCTTTGTCGAAATAAAATCCAGTTCCACCAATAGAAACATTTTTATGTTTCGTCAGGTTGATGGGAAAGAGTGGATCTGTTCCAACAGGTGTGTCTGTAAATACTTTGGAAACAAAGACATGCTCATAGGCCTCAAGATTTTTGTAGTCAAGTTTGAGTTCGACTGCTTTGCCTTGGGCTTTGTAGTATGCCGAGAGTTTTTCGCTTGCGAGATTGGGAAAGCGATGTTTATCGCGGGCGATCAGATCTGCATCAATGATGGCAATGGTCATGATAGCCATCCTTGATCCTGAAAAAGCTGGTTATTTATGAATAATCTTCGCCCCCCCCCCCCCGGTCTGGCTAATTATATTCGGTTTTCTCATTAGTATGTTTCCAGTGTCTAAATGTTCAGTTGATTTGGTTAGTTAAGTGCTTTCCTGTACGAAACAGTGTTTCTGTGTGCAATAGCTCAAGCTAGTTTAGTTGATCAGTTCTCGGTGATCAATGATTTTTTTCTCTTTTCACAAATTATGTGCATATATGTAATAAATGTGATCGCGCATCTGCGAATAGTCTGTCAGCAGAAATGTACTGCTTAAGATACGGAGTACAATTTTGGTGGGTATGCTATTCATTTGTTTGAAACAGATTCTGATACTTCACGTTTGGATATGAAAAAACTTGTCCCGAGAAGCCATGGACGACGCTCGCGTCGTCTTTAGATTTCGTGTTTTTCGACGAGCGTGCGGATGATGCAGGCGGGCGTGTAGAATTCACCGGCGTTTTGGCCTTCCTGACTGGTGAACTTAGAGAGGTAGTATTCATAGGTTCGCCCGAGCAAATCTTTGTCGTGCATCTGCGCGTTCATGTCGATATTGGTAAAGAGATTGATGACTTCGCCGAGTTTTCGTTTGTCAGAGTTCGGGGCGCGCAAAGTTCTTGGGCAGAATGCTGGCAAGTGAAGTGTTTTAGCCTTCGATGGAGGGCAAGGCCTGATCGATCGTCGTGCCGTTTGTCGCGTTGTGCGCATCGGTTGCAATGACTTTCTAGCGCGCATTTTCGGGCACAAAAAAACGTGCTCTGCTACGTATTCATCTCGATCTTCTTCAAACCCCTAACCCTCGCCTTCTTCGACGAGCTCCCGATATCGTGCTTCAAAGCGATCGCTGATGTGTTTTAGGAAGATGAGCCCGAGGATAACGGATTTATATTCAGCTGCATCGATGTTGCCGCGAAGATTGTCCGCCGCTTTCCAGAGTTTGTCTTCAAATCCAAGTTCTGTTGTTGAGGTTTGGGTTTTCTTTGCCATGGTTTTTGTTTTTGTAAATTGTAGGTTGTAGCCATCGAGCCCATCTTGCGTTCCGCTTCGACGGACCCGATTATTATTGTTATGGACAGTTTTATAGAGACTCAATAGCAGCGCCTTCCAGGCGCCTTTTTCGGGGATTGTTTTACTCCGGAGGCGGTCGCTACGCGCCCACCCCCGGTTATGCAAGACATCGGCTTCCAGCCGAATATCTATGGCCATAACAATAATTGCTCATTGTAGTGTCGCCTTCGGTGTGCGCGAAGCGCAAATAATTGCTCATTGCTCATTGCTCATTGCTCATTGTAGTGTTGTTCGGTAGCCCACGGCGAGTATCGCTGGAAGGCTGTAAAACTTGTATCGATACGTTTTCCCGTCATCGGCAGTTTGTGCAAAAAATGCATAAACTGAATTTTCGTCGAGTTCGTGCTCGGAAAAGATGTTTTTAAGGTGCTTTGCGGCAACAGTTCGATCGATCCCAAACAACTGCCCAATCCCTTTTGGCGTGAGCCAAACCTGATGATCCTGCACACGGACTTCGATGCCGTTTTCATCGTGTTCTCGCGTAAATTTCAGAAAGTCGGCGACCTGATTTCGGATGTATGGAAGAAGCCATGTTTATCTCCCGCTAATCATTGCTCATTGCTAATTCGACTTTTGCAAGCCGACTATTGTTATTATAGCACATAATACGCGTCATTTTCTGTCGCAATTCTTTAGCAGGATCGCCTTGAGCCGCAAAAATTTGCGGCTCTACGGCTCGCTGGCGGCGCTATTGCCTGCGTCGCTACGCTTGCCGATACGCCCTTTGTCGCCGGCAATCAGCTTCGCGAAGCTCGCGGATACGAACGCAGCCTCTGTCTTTACGCTAGATCGCCGCCCAGTCTGTGCGCATGCAGTCGTACAATCTGAATTAAAATCGACCTGAATAAACATCGTGATCATCTTATAAAGAACTTATAATAGTCGCTTTCCTGTGGATATTTCCATGGGTCTGTTCGATGATTGTAGTACAAATTGCATTCTCTCCCTATAGATATTTTTGTGTTGGTAACATTAGATGTGTTCCATTTGTTCAGAGGTCTGTTAAATGCTGCTGCACCACTAAACATCTTCTGCATGTTTGTAACATTGGAAACGTCCCAATTGTTAATATCTGAGTTCATTTTTAAAGCGTCACTGAACATTTCGGACATATCCATGACGGCAGACAAATCAGGAACGTCCTTTGCTTTAATTACTGCATTTTTAGTTTGAGCCATAAAATAATGCATGCTTCTCCATACGTTTGTTCCCCACTGGTCTACACTGAGAAGGGAACAATCATCGTCGTCGAATAGGCGCATCGAAGGTATGGTTCCAAGCAATACAAGCCGAACAAGTCGCGCAGTCTTGCATGTCGAAGGCACGAACAAATCGCGTCCGCTCGCCCAATCTCAGCCTGCTTGCCTTCGGCTTGGCTACGGCTGAGATTTTGAGTTTCTGACCAGCCAAAGCTTCCAGGCTGAGTTGTCACAAGTTGTGGGGCGCGGCGAGCAGTGCCATCTTTACACTTCGTGTTTTTCGACGATATAATCTTCAATATTGCGTTTTTCGTGCGAGAAATTTACGCCCACCAGATACGTCGTTTTGTGTCCCAGGGTGAATGGAAGGACATAATCGTTATCTTTGATCTGATCGAGTGCAAGTTGGGCTGTTTTGTTGTATTTGAATTCAAAAATATATAAATAATTGCCAGTTTCCATGAGCAGATCGATGCGGCCATCAGCGATTTTATATTCTGCATGGACATAATATCCGGTCAGTGTTGCCAATAAATAGATAAAATTCTGGAAATGTAGTTCGCGATCGTAGCTGATATCGTATGGTGCACCAGCCAGAAGCACGGTGATGCGTTTCATAAACGCGTCAATATTACCGGATTCAAGTTCCTTGGAGTGTGCTTTTACAATAGAATGGTACCAGATAATCTATAAATCCTTCTTCAACTTCGCGATTGGGAAATTTTAATGTATATTCATCAAAATCCGGATCGTAATCTGATATGGTTAAATAACCAGTCTGATAAAGGATCGGAACGGGATCCTCGCTGTCGAAATCGATATTTTCCAAATTACTTCCTTTGGTCGTAATTCCGTTAATTTCGTCGAATTGCCAGTGATTTTTATGAATCATTTTTGCCAGAATATCTGGTGTACCTGTCGCAAACCAGAATTTGCCAAAGCGAAGACTGTTAAAGGCACTGAGCAGGCTGAATGGATTATACATGCCCGGTCCCTCGGCAGTGAAATGATAGCCATCATAGAGTTCTTTTAGCTTCGATTTGGTCTTTTCAATCGAGATTTTCTGCTTTTGAGCGAGCGCTTCGATGTCATCTTCAAATTGCGTTAAAACTTCGTTTTCAGAAATGCCGCAAATTGCAGAAAACTGTTCATCCAGAGAAATGTCTTGCAGGTTGTTGAGTTCACTGAAAACACTGAGTTTTCCCATTTTGCTCACACCGGTGATGAACACAAATCGGATATGTGCGTCTTCGCTTTTCAGGTTGCCGTACAGCCCTCGCAAGGTCGTTCTGTGTTTTTCACGAAGCTCGGGATAGTCCATGGATTCGACGATCGGTTTTTCGTATTCATCGATCAGGATGACGACTTTTTGGCCGGTCTTTTGGTGTATCGTTTGAATCAGGCGCTGAAAGCGGACGTTGAGTTCCAAATCAGCAGGTTCAAGGCCATATTGTTTTTCCCATTCATGAAACTGATAATTCAGTTTGGATCTAAGTTCGCCCTCTTCCGCATAATTCGCGCCGTTAAAATCGATCCGCAAAACTGGATATTTGATCCAGTCGTGTTCGATCTGTGCCATGGCGAGCTGGTTGAACAGTTCTTTTTTTCCCTCGAAATAGGCTTGTAGCGTGGACAGAAGCAGGCTTTTTCCGAATCGACGCGGGCGTGCAAGGAAATAGTAGCCTTTGTCCTTTGCGATTTCGTAAACCAAGTCCGTTTTATCGACGTAATAGAAACCGTCTTCACGAATATTTTCAAATGTTTGAATGCCGATCGGGTATTTTTTCTTAGCCATAGTCAACCTCACAGGTGTGCACGCGCTACCAATCCGTATTATAGCATACATTTTGTTGGTATTAGTACGTGGAGACGTGAGTCTCGAAGTTGAGACGTGCAGGTCATTTTGACCAAGCCAAGCCGCTAGGTTGAGGTGCACTACTGACTGGTGTGGGCAGCGTGCCATGGGGTTATGGGCCCTGCCAGGTGAAGGGGTAGCGGCGTATTTTTTCCATGATGCCACGCAGCATCATGGGAAAAATAGCCGCGTAGGGGAAGGCCTTCCCCTTCACATTAATCAAAATCGATGATGTTGCGTGCTTTGAGGTTGCAGAGGATCTGAGCGGTTTCGGTCTGCGACCATGCGGAGAGTGAGAGGACGTCGTTGATGGAGACGACGCCGTCGATGAGTGAGAGGATGAAGCCGGCGTGTGCGTCGATATCGGTTCGGCGCGAGAGTTCAGCCATATTGATGCAGATGCGTGGTGTACGTGAGAGCGGATGAAGTTTTGAGAGTTCATCGGTCTCGAGTGTGCTTTTTCGTCCGCGTTGTTCGTCTTGAACGGGTGGTTTGGTTTGATCGGGATTGTAAGCCGCCTGTGGCGCGATCGGGTGAAGACCGACGGAGGTGGGACGGCAGTTTGCGTCACGGACTGCCTGCAGTTTGTTCATTGTGGGACGATAGTTGTCTTCGGAAGCTGGGAGAGGATTGACTTCTCCGGGACGTCGCAGGACAGCGGAATCGCGACGCGGTCGTGCGCCGATGCCATCGAGTGAAAGATTGGGCGGACGTTTTGTGTCGAGTTGTGAGTCGCGATTGAGTTTACCGAGGTTGCTCGCGGTGCGATTATTGATGTTGCTCGAGGATGGGTTGTTGATGCTGCTCGAATAGTTACTAAGGTTGCTCGAGGAGCGGTTATTATTGAAGCTGCTGGAACCGGCGAGTCGATTTTGAGGCCCGGTCTGTCTCAAGCTTTGGCTTGTGGTCGCGGGGGATGGTTCACGGGGGGCGCCTGAGGGGCCGAGCGGATGCTGATTTGGATTGAATTCGATGCTGCTGGAGGGGCGACGAATGCGTCCCGTGGGCGTTTTTGTCATGCTCGTGGGGTTTGGCGTGACGGTGTTTTCGAGCGAGTTGACATTGGTGCCGGGAATGTGCGTCGAGCCGTTAAAGACGTTGGCTTTTCCGGGGGCGGGCGTAGAGATATCGCCTGACGCGTTATCGGCCGTGAGGGGCGCGAGTTTGAAGTTGGGTGTGGGCTGCTGAGGTGCGTTCATTTTTCCGAACGGACCAGGCGTCATGGGTTGATCATCGATCGAGTTGATCGGCACGGCCGGTCGGAAGAGCGGCGTATTGGTATCACGGTGCAGATCGTTGATCTGATGTCTGTTCTGATTTGGTTTGAAGGGATTCTCTGCGACCTGGCGGATATCTTCGGTGTTTGAATCTCGCCGTGGGCGAGCCCAGTCTTCGGGGATACAATCGTGGACGTCCGAGGGGGAACGGGTAGTATCATGGTTATCGGGACGATTGTCAGAGAGGTTGACCCACAATTGCTGTCCCCCGGAGGCGAATCGTGTTTCCGCTTCTTTTGCACCGTTGATGTTGAGTGGATCGACGGGGGAAGCCGTGGTTTCATTGAGAGCGCGATTGAGCTGCAGGAGTCCTGGATGAGAATTTGCGGGTTTGAATGGGTATGAATTATCCGTATTGCTTTCTGGATCTTCGACATCGATATCGACATCGACTTGTGGCTGCGAGGTGAAATCGGGGTGTACGGTTGAATGATCCGGTGGGGTACTGAAGCAGAGGTGTGGTTTTCCACTTTGTGCGGCGCCAAAATGGCTATCGAAAGAAGCGTCGAGCGCATTCATGAAGTCGTCATCGCCGAAAGGCAGTCGTGAGTCGAGCGTGCGTTCGCTGGCGGCGAAGTCGCTGAAGCTTGAATCGATTTGACTGGACGAACTGAGGGTTGCCGCAGCGGCGAGGAGGTTGTCGTAGTAAGCGTACATAGACAACGGCGCATCGTCAAACAGTCGAAGTGTGAGATCGAGCAATTCTGTGATGTCGGCGCGTTTTTGGCGAAGTCTATCCGCTTCGTCGCGTGCGCGTTGGGAGTCACCACTGTAGTAAATTTCAACGATATTTTTGATGCAATCCGGAATATCCCGGAGCGTATTAATCGCCATTTTGAAGTTACTCCTCTCAGGCTTAAGACAGGAAATCTTCGTTATTATAGCAGAAATTTTACCGGATGAGAAAGGATAGTTTTATTGAGTGGGTGGCATCATTAGATATAGCGAATATGGATCATGGGAAAAAATTTGGTGTGATGACGGCAAAAATCTGATAAGATACGAAGAAGTTTGTTCGGTGGGCGAAGTGGGTCCACTGGAATACGTTTTGACGTGGAAATGTTTGTTGAAGCGTGAACCACGGGCGAGTCGAGAATGTGATTCGTCTGTCCACAGCATGTATTTATGTGGTGTGGAGAAGGTTTGTTGCCGATCGGAACATTACTTCATCATTTCAGGATAGAAGTTACGGAATCAGGTATGGAGGCGAGTCCTTTTACCGGTTTTCTTTTGAGGAGTTCACTTTTATGGCAGAAAGAATAGTCTGGCAGTATTTTGTTTTGCGCCGTCACATTGATGAAATGGGCAAAGTCGATTTCTTTAGAGGCGACACAAAAGATGCCTGCTGCGCGTCGAACGCGGATGAATCGGAAGTGCTTGGCATTTTTGGTCAGCACGGTTACGAGCTTTGTAGCGTTCAGCAGCTCCGTACAGGCGATATCAAATATTACTTCAAACGTCCTGCAAACTAATTTAAGGAGTTACAATGGCTCGTGTTACAGTCGAGGATTGCCTCGAGAAGATTCCTAACCGTTTTGCGGTGGCTCTGCTTGCCAGCAAACGCGCTCGTGCGTTGCTGAACGGCGCCGAAGTGACGGTTCAGTCTGATAATAAACCCTGCGTTACCGCCCTTCGTGAAATTGCGGAAGGCACCGTTCATTGGGATTTGCCGGTGGAAGATATCCTTCACGGAAATATTCCCAAAGAGAAAAAACGTCGAGGTAATCGCAGCAAGTAAACGCTGTTAGAACTTGTGAAAGCGCTTTTCTGCTGTCAGAGAAGCGCTTTCATCGTCTATAAAGTCTCTCAAAGCACACCATTCAAGGAGGAAGAATGCGCCGCCTGCATGATTTGAAACCCACCCTTCGATGTCTGAAATCGTTTGGATGTGCGGCCCTACTTTCGATCGCTGCCCTCGAGGCGGTCGCTGCTCCTCAATTGGCTGAGGCCCAGGAACCCGACGAGAATGCCCGCGTCATGTGGAACATTCGCTACGCCGATGGCCTCGATAAAGCCACGCGTGACGAGGTTCAAAATACGCTTTTAAGCACGCTCGCCCGCGGTCGTGAGCGCCACTTCGCGACTCAGCCGATCATTACACAGAAATTGAAATCCGAAGGTCTGCAGATCCCGTCCTGCTTCGAAGATGGCGGCCCCTGCGCTTCCGGTCCGTCCTTTTTGCTCGACGTTCATCAGGTCGATATCTACGTCGATGCGCTTTTTAACAAGGTCGGTGACGAATGGCAGATCGAACTCAAACTCTTTAAACGCTTTGCCTCTTCGTCGAATACCATCACACAGACAGGCAAAAACCTCGCGAATCTGCTCAACACGATTATTGGATCGCTCTTCGTTCTCGAATCGAGCATCGATATTACCAGCGAGATCCCTGATGTCGAAGTCTGGTTGAACCAGAAACTCATCGGCACGACGCCGCTTTCGATGAAGATCACCGAAGGCCCGCAAAAGCTCGTCTTCAAGAAAGACGGTTATTTTTCCGGTGACTGGTCTTTTACCGCTCAAAAGGGCGCCATTCATTCGCACTATGTTGAACTCAGCCCCGAAACGACCCAGTTCACCGTCGTAACGACCGACGAAGAGGCTGAGATCCTCGTCGATGGCGCGGAGTGGGGACATTCTGGTGATACCCACGAGATCTTGCCCGGTAATCACAACATCTCCATTAAGAGTGCTGCGTATCATCCGTACGAACAGGATCTGACAATCTACGCGGGCGGTCCGCAGACCATGCAGGTCTCGTTGCTGCCAAACTCGCGTGATATCGAGGATATCCGCGCTGACGGCATTAAACGCTATCGTTTTTCGGCGACGGGCGGCTACCACTTCGGTATTCAGAAATTCGGCATGGGGTCGAACAACACGATCCGCATTAAAAAGACCCATCCGACGCCGGCTGACATCGAAAGCGGCAACTACGGTTACAAGCACGTCAGTGCCGGCAGTAAAAACCAGGGCGATGCCTACGCGAAGTTTGCGGACACGTCGTTCCACGGCATGTCGTTCGCGTTCAACTACGAAAACGAGTTTTGGGGCATCACGCTCGCGCGTCTCGACCTTTTGGGGTCCGCCTATGACGGGTTGTTTGGTCTTTACGAAAACCAGGGTGGCCAGCTTGGCAACACGGGGATCGGTATGAAGGGCGATGGCGGCACGTTGATCGGTTTCTATCCCGCCCAGCTCAAGGCGCATTACAACTTCTGGGTCATGCAGGTCGAATTGCAGGCCGGTGTCGGTGTGTCTTGGACGAAGCTCAAAGGCGTTCAGACGAATGCGATCGATATGACGGGCACGACAGATTACGAGGATCTGAAAGTCGCGTTCTCGCGTACCCAGTTTTCGGCGAACTTCGATCTTGGACTCAAATATTTCTTTACGGAAGAAACGTTTGCGATGTTGAGTTACGGTCTTCAGATCGACTCGGATGGTCGTGATGACACGACTTTGCGTCACGGTATGACGATTGCGTTTGGTATTCAGATCCCCATGGCGATGCGTGACAAGAAGCTGCAGGCGACGCTCGACGAGACGGCCGCCGAGACGGCGCAAACGATCGCCGATGCGCAAAACGCGTCAGGCAATGGCGATGCAGCCAATGCAGAGGCGTCTGAACTCGTTGCGCCGATCGTGGACGATGTCGACGACGTTGAAATCGATGCACCCGACACGTTGACGGAGGTCGACGAGAATGTCGCGGCCGCCATCGTCGATGACGTGGATGAAGAAGATGAAGCGTGGCTTAACAGCGACGCAGCTCAGGAGGCCGACCATGACTAATTGCTCACTCCGTAACCTTCTGCGCCACGCGATGTGTGCGCTTTGCCTTGGCCTGGGCGCTTTGACGCTCGTGCCTGCCAGTGATGCCTGCGCGCAGGAAACTTCGCAGGATTTCATCACCAAGGGCAATGGCCTCTACAATACGAAAAAGTATGACGAGGCGGTTCTTTCTTATGTCAAAGCGATCCAAATCGACCCCAAAACGGCACTGAAAGCGTATCTAAACTGCGCTCGCGCTTACTCGATGCTCAAAGATTACGTCAATTCTAAGCGTTTTTACGATTACTACTTTGAAGTTTCGGGCATCAACAACGACAAGAAGATCAATGCCGAATACAAAGCGGTCGTGCGCAAGATCAAGAAGGACGAATCCTACGTTCGTCCGGAAGCGCAGGCGCGTGTCCTCGTTCAGCTTCAGTCGACGATGATGTCGGGGCCTTACGTGAATCGTCAGGGTGGCGGCGCGTTTGCTTACTACGACATTTTGCTCAGAACCGGTTTTGCTGAACCGATGCTGGATTCGCTTCAGAATGACCTGATCAAGGGACTTTTGATCGAGGTCGAAAACGAGATCCGTCCAGTGGAAGGTCAGCCGTTGCCGAACCTCGACCGCGTTGGTTGGGAATACGTTCGCAACAAATTGGCGCGCGCCACGTTGTTTCCCAGCGTCGTGCCCGATCTGGAACGCGTTGCACGCCTCGAAAACACAGCCCTCGGCTGGGAAGCCTATTTGCGCAGCGAATACAGCGTTGCCGCTCAGTATTTCGACAAAGCGTGTGATGAACAACACCCGTTGCCTGCAGCTTTCTGGGGGCGCATGATGGCTGCTTTTCACACCGATTCCGATGACGCCATTCTCAAACGCATCGAGCTGACCGACAAGGTCTATCAGGATGCCGCACTCGGTAAATTTGACGCATACTTCGCACTGCTTCGCGCCCAGGTCTATCGTAGCCAGGGTAAGTATGACGATGCGATCAAAGAACTGACAAAAATGGGAGATGCGCTCTAAATGCGAACTTGCGAGATCTTTGAATTGCCAGGACAGTCGACGCCCGACCAGGTGATGGCTTCCTTTGCGCCGGCGCCACGCACGCTGACGCTTGTTGGAATGCGTGCTGAAGTCGCCATTCGTGTCCTCTGTTACCTGCTCTGCCTCGCTTTCGCTTCCATCGTTGTTTTGCGCTTTTTCGACTATTACATCGAAAATGCCGAGATCTTCGCCTGGTTTGCCATCGTGCTCGTCGCACCACTCGCCATCATTGGCTTGCCCTGGTGCCTCAGTGTTGGACTCAAAAAACGTCGTCAGACTTTCGAAAAGTGCCGCGCTATCTACGAAAATGGTGTGCTCGCCAAAGGTGAGATCGTCATGCTCTCGCTCGTCATGGGGAATGACTACGCCTGTTATTACGCCAAACGCAGTTTTTGGGCACAACACCTGCCACAATGCGTGCGCGTCGACTACACCTTCAACGTCAACAACGAACTTAAGGTTGGCTCCGTCTTCATCCACGAAAAAAACGCCCGTTATCTGGCGACCAACGACGAGATTTGCGTGCTCTACGACCCGGAACACCCCGAAAACAATATGCTCTATCCGTTACCCGGTGAGGAGTTGTGCGGGTTCTGCGTCAAAACGCCGTGATCAGATCATCAAAAACAATTTTATCGCGCAATTTCGCGCTTCAACAAGGAGATCAATATGGCTCGTGAAGAAATGAAAACCGACTTTTCAGAAGTCGTCATCCCTGGTACCGGTAGACTGTTTGCCCGTTTTGAGACGAGCATGGGCGACATCGTTTGTGAACTCGCCGAAAAACTCGCCCCGAATACCGTCAAAAACTTCGTGGGTCTCGCGACGGGTCAGATCGAATTCACGAATGCTCAGACCGGTGAAAAAGAAAAACGTCCGTTCTACGATGGCATCATTTTCCACCGCGTCATTCCCGAATTCATGATCCAGTGTGGTTGCCCGCTCGGCATTGGTATTGGTGGCCCGGGCTATCGTTTCCGCGATGAATTCCACCCGCAGCTTCGTCACAGCGGCCCCGGCATCCTCTCGATGGCGAACGCCGGTCCGAACACGAATGGTTCGCAGTTCTTCATTACGGAAGTTGACACGAGCTACCTCGATAACCGTCACGCCGTGTTTGGCAAAGTCATTGACGGCCTCGACATCGTCAAGAAGATCGCCCGCGTTCGTCGCGATCACAACGACAAACCGTACGATCCCGTTGTTCTGCAGCACGTGATCATCTATCGCGCTAACTAAGTTATGTAGCGGCGTGCGTGCCGCTACATTATATAATGTAACGATAAGTTTTATGGCCAAACCATCCACTGGGTTCAAGATAGAGATCATTCCTGACGTTTACACGATCGGGTTGTTCAAAAAGACACTGTCGTCGCGCAAACGTTTGCGTGTGACCACAGGCGTGGCGCTTGTCTCGTTGTGGGTGGCTTTTTTTGCTCTTGGCTGGTTTTTACATGACGTGAGCGAGTGGCCGAATCTCAACCTGGTCTTGCTGCTTTTGCTGATGGCCGGGTTGATCGTCACCAGTTATTTGCTGGCGCTGACGGTGGGGGATGCGTTCTTTCCCGGGCCGTGGCGCGAGAAGATGCGTGATCCCAAGTTTGTGCCCGAACAGATCGACGACCAGGTCGCGTTGCTCAAGAATCGTAACGGCTATTTTATTGCGACGTGGTTCGTTTGCCTGGTGGCGCTGTTTTTTGTCAGCGACCGGATGACCGGCAGCATGATCTCGTGGTACAGCAACTGCGGCGGTGCCCTGGCCTCGTTGCGCAGCGACGACGCGTCGGAACGCCTGGCGTCGCTCTACGCACTGACGAACCCGCTTCGCACGACGGCGTGGGAAGATGACGGCATTCGTCAGCAGATCCAGATCATTCTGGAAGACCCGAACGAGGGCGATGATGTCGTGGCGCTCGCCGCTTACGTGGCTGGACGCGCCATTATGGTCAATACCGCCGACGCCTTGACCGCCGTTCTCAAAAACACTGCGCGCAGCGAACACGCACGCGCTGAAGCTGCGGCTACGCTTGGACGCCTCGATTGGAAACCCGCTCGTGGCGCCATGATCACGGTCATGAACCAGACGTTCACACAGGATCCGATGAATCACGAGCTGATTCCGTCGATCATTTACGCTTTTTCGTATGCCATGAAGGATGATTCTGCAGTCCAACCCGTGATGCAGAAGCTCGAAACGTGTTTGTCGACGGCGTGCAGTGACGAGATCCTGCAATATGGTTTCTTTTATTTGAAATCGATGCGTTCGACGCAGGCGGCGCCGTTGGCGTTCAAATACATCGATGACGCGCAGCAACCGGCTGCGCACCGCTGCTGGGCCGCAGACTCACTGCGTTTTATCTCGGAACCCAAACACATCGCCGAAATGAAGATGCGCTTTGACCGCACTTCACGCGAGCTTGTTTGCGCAGACGTCTTTCACAAATATCACCAGGAAGCTGCGGTCGTGCTGTTCGAGAACGACCCGATGCGCTCGCTCTACGTGCGCGCGGTCGGCAACCACATGCAGCCCTCCGACTACGACTGGATCTGGGTCATTGGCTCAGACGAAAACGAATTGCTCTCGACGCGCAAAGTGGCCGAAGTTTACACGCGCGCGATGAACGCCAAGAAATAACCCATCATGGACAAAATTTACGGACATCAACAGATCAAGGAAGGACTTTGCCATGCCGCCCAGACCGGTCGACTGCACCACGCGTTGCTGTTCGTAGGCCCGAATGGCGTGGGCAAGATGTCGCTGGCGCGCGCGTTCGTGCGCACCATGTATTGTGCCAAAACCGATGCGGCCAAAGGCGAATTCTGCATGTGTGGTCAATGTGACGCGTGTGTGCGGCTGGGGACGGGCAAACGCTGTCAGATCCGCGTGGATGAGATCGATTCGTCCGACATGATCCCGGGCTTGTGGATCAACCCGGGTTATCCCGATCTGCTCGAGGTCGAAGAGGATGACCCGTGGATCAAGGTGGCGACGATGCGCGCCGTGTCGGTGCGCGCCAACCTGTCGCTGAGTTTTGCTTCGCATCGATACATCATTATTCGTGATGCGCACAAGCTGCGCGATGAGGCTGCGAACGCGTTTTTGAAGACGCTCGAGGAGCCGAACCCAAACACGTCGTTCATTTTGACGACGTCAAACCTCAATGCGTTGCTGCCGACGATCGTGAGTCGCTGCCAGGTCGTGCGCTTTGCGCCGTTCAGCGATGACGATGTTGCTGCGCACGTGAACCGCGTTGTGGCTGACGAAGAGGCGCGCATGCGCGCCGAGGGCGAAGATCCCAACGAGGTGCATCTGCCTCACCAGGAATATGACGTCAACCAGGTCGTCAACATGGCATTCGGAAGCTTTGGCGCGGCTGCTAAATTCGTCTACGGTGAGGATAAGGACCTCATCATTCGACACTTCCAGCAGATCATCAGCCTAAAAAGTGCCGTCGATGCGCTTCGGCTCGCCGCGGCTTTCAAACACGACTCGGCTGATGAAAAGAAAAAATACATTCAGCGCTGTATTGAGCCGCTCTTTCGCCTGTTATTGCTCTTTTTGCGCGATATCATGTTGATGCAGGCAGTGCCGAACGCTGACATCAAGCTTAAACATCATTTGGAGCTTATCGCCAAATGCGCTAAAACGGCCCGTCCGGCAGACGTTCAGCGTGCGTTCAATACGACGCAGGAGATCTACCAGGCCATCGTCTTTGGCAATGCCAATGAACAGATCGCGTGGGAACGACTTATGCTCGGTTTCCAAGGCGTTTTGTTCAAAAAATAGGGTGAGTCACGTCAATTTGGCGTTTGATAAGGCCCTTATCGATTATTTAACCCAAAAATGCGCCGTGGACCGAAAAGTCATGCGGCGCTCAACATGTTATGACTGAAGAAAACGAAATGAATTCGCAACAGCCGGTGGCGACCGATGCGCCGGCTGAAACCCCGTCGAACGCGTCGAATGCCGTCGAAAACATCAAAGCGGCCATTGAAGAAACGAATGACGCACAGGCTTCTCATGTGACGGTCATTCACCAGGGTGACAAGACCTATCACATCGTGGGAACGGCACACGTCAGTGAGCAGAGTCGCCAGGAAGTGGCCGATCTGATCGAAAAACTCAATCCCGACACGGTCTGCGTCGAGCTTTGTCAGGAGCGTTACGACTCGTTCAAAGACGAAAACCGCTGGGCGAAGCTCGACATCTTTCAGGTGATCCGCAAAGGCAAGTTCCTGTATTTGCTCGGGAACCTGGCTGTGGGCGCCTATCAGCGCAAAATGGGCGCGCAGCTTGGTGTCAAACCCGGTGCTGAGCTCATGGGCGCCGTCGAGATCGCTGAAGCGCGCGGCACGCGCGTGGCGCTCATTGACCGAAACATCAACACGACGCTTAAACGCGTGTGGCGCAACCTCGGCTTTATGACCAAGATCCAGCTTTTGGGCGCGATCTTTGACTCGTTGACCGAAGGCAAAAAAGAAGACGAGCCCGTCACGTCCGAGTCGATCGAAGATCTCAAGAAGGACGCGAACCTGTCAGCCATGATGGACGAATTCGCCAAAGAAATGCCGCAGGTCCACACGCCGCTGATCGACGAACGCGATCGCTATTTGAGCGCCAAAATGCGTCAGGCTGAAGGCAAAACGATCGTCGCCGTCGTGGGCGCCGGTCACGTCAACGGCATCAAACGCTATTTTGAGCAGGACATCGACACCGAAGCGCTCGACGTGATCCCGCCGACTTCTGTCATTTGGACGATCCTCAAGTGGTTGATTCCGGCCATCATCCTGGGCGGTCTGATCTACGGCGGCGTCACACACGGCTCGGGCACGCTCTACGAGATGCTGACCGCGTGGATCATTCCGAACTCGTTGTTCTGTTTCCTGCTGACCGCCGCGGCACTCGCCAAACCGCTTACGTTGCTGGCGTCGATCTTCGTGTCACCGCTGACGTCAACGACGCCGGTCATCGGCGCCGGTATCGTTCTGGGCTTGCTCGAAGCCTGGTTGCGCAAGCCGACCGTGGCTGATTGCGAAGACCTCGTCAACGTGCACACGCTCAAGGATTTTTATCGCAACCCAGTGACGCATACCCTCATCGTGTGTGTGCTTTCGACGATCGGTTCCGCACTTGGCGCTTGGATCGGCATCGGTTGGATGCTCGCAAAACTCGGTCTGGCATAATCTGGCTCGTCGAAGGCCCTGCCAGGCGAAGGGGTAGCGGCGTATTTTTCCCACGTAGTTGCGTAGCATGCTACGCAGCAACGTGGGAAAAATAGCCGCGTAGGGGGAGACTTCCCCCTCCAAAATTGACAATTTAAGAGGTTTGAACATGAAAAAATATTTATTAGCCATCGCATTGTTGAGCTCGATCGCCCTCTGCGTGGCTTGTGACGACGACAACTCGGAAGAAAAGGGCGCGACCTGCTCGCCCGACTTATTCAAGGCCTCGTGCGCGGACGAAACGCACATTTATCAGTGCCAGGACGGCGATATCGTGTCGGTGCAGTGCGGCGCTAACGAGGTTTGCTCGAACAACGCGTGCAAAGCTGAGTCATCCAAGCCGAGCACAGGGTCGGACGAGTCTGGAAAACAGGGCGAGGATAAGAAATCGCCCACGTCCTCAGAAGGCGACAAGTGCGGCGCGGATTTCGTTGCCAGCTGTGATGCTGCGGGCAATTTGGTGACGTGCATCGACGGCGAAGTGAGTGTCGAAGCCTGCTCGAATGGCGAATACTGCTTGCTTGGTAAATGCCAGGGCTCGTGCGAACAGGGCAGTGACTTTTGCCTCGACGAAAAGACCGTCATGATGTGCATTTCGGGCAAGTATTACAAAGGCAATTGCTCCGACGGCTGCGCCAATAACCGTTGCGTGAACCCCAATGAACAGCTGGGCGGCGACGACGAACCCGAAGGCCCGGCGTGCGAACTCGGTACAAAGCCATATTGCGACGAAGATGGCACGCTCGTGAGCTGCGAATACTGGGGCGAGCCGATGGTCGTCAAATCGCAGTGCGTTTCGGGCACCAAATGTCAGGATGGCGTCTGCGTCATGGAAAACGCCGATCGCTGCGTCGGCAATGTCTGCAAGGACTTCCACACGCTGCTCAAATGTGAAGATGGCGTCGCCACCGAGTCCAAATGCGGCGAGGGCGAGGTTTGCTTATCCGAACAATGCAAAAAGATGAGCGGCGTCGATTTTTGCGAAAATGATGACGAATGCGCCGATGACGAAGTCTGCCGCGACAGCCTTTGCTACAAAAAAGCCCAGTTCGACATCAAGATCGGCTCGGCATGCGACTCTGGCACGTTCCAGGAATACTGCGAAAACGGCATGGAAGTGAAGTGCGATCCTTACGAGGACTTCGTCGTCACCAAAAACAGCTGCGAAGGCTACAACGGCTGCAGCATGATCGTCCAAAAAGCGTACAATCCCGACCCGAAAGCCACGCCCAAGCTCATTCGCAACGCGATCTGCCGCGGCACCGACAGCGACCTCGCCTATTGCAGCCAGCACATGGGCGTCGTCTACAATTCGTGCCTCAACGTCGAAGGCGTCGGCATCATGAGCGGCTTCTCGTACTCCTACACCAACGCGTGCATCTACGGCACCGACGGCCAGCCCGTCTTCTCGTTTGCGCGCGATCAGACGTCCTGTACCGGCCTGTGCGACGATTCGACCGGTCTTTGCGAATAAATAGGTCGTTTGGGATTTGGGAGGGGGAAGTCTCCCCCTACGCGGCTATTGGCATCATCGCCAATACGCCGCTACCCCTTCGCCTGGCGGGGCCTTTGACCCGGTTGAGGTGCGACGTATTGTAAAAAAACGCGGCTTTTGGCCGCGTTTTTTTGTTGTGAGAAGGCCAAAACATTGTAGAAGAGTCAAGTTGTTTGGCACGAGACGGTGCCGTTCGTAATCCACCTAAAATTTTGGAGTGAAAACATGCGCGTCGTAGATCTTATTGAAGCAAAACGTGATGGCAGAACGATTCCTGGAGCTGACATTCGTGAGTTTGTGAATGCCGTTGTTCGCAAAGAAGTTCCGGAATACCAGATCGCCGCCTTTTTGATGGCGGTGTATTTCAAGGGCATGGAACGCGACGAACTGGTTGCGTACACGGATGCCATGCTTCACAGCGGCGACACGATGTCGTTGAAAGGGCTCGGCAGCCACTTCAAAGTGGATAAGCACTCGACGGGTGGCGTGGGCGACAAAGTGTCGTTGACGCTGGCGCCTATGGTGGCTGCGTGCGGTCCGGTGATTCCGATGATCTCGGGACGCGGCCTGGGGCACACGGGCGGCACGCTCGACAAACTTGAGTCGATTCCCGGCTACCGCGTCGATCTGAACGAAAACGAGATCGAAGGCGCGATCAACGATTGCGGTTACATCATTTCCGGCCAGACGGGCTCGCTCGTGCCGGCTGACAAGATCTTTTATGCGCTTCGCGACGTGACGGGCACGGTGCCGTCGATTCCGTTGATCGCGGCGTCGATCATGAGCAAAAAACTGTCGGTGGGCTTGAACGGCTTGGTTTTGGACGTCAAAGTCGGTACGGGTGCCTTCATGAAGACGCAGCAGGACGCCCAGCTTTTGGCCGACACGATGATCTCGATCGGCAACGCGATGCAGTGCAACACGCGTGCGTGCATCACGAGCATGGATCAGCCGCTGGGCGTCGCCGTCGGCAACGCCAACGAGCTTATCGAAGCGATCGAAATGCTCAAAGGCAACGCGCCAAAAGATTACGAAGAGATCTGTTACGCGCTCGGCACCGAAATGCTGTCGATCGCCAAGGGCATTTCGCCCGACGACGCGCGTGACGAACTCTCCAAAGCCATTTCGTCGGGCCGTGCGCTCGAGTGTCTGCGCAAAAACGTTGCGGCTCAGGGCGGCGACGCCCGCATCGTCGACGATTATTCGCTCCTTAACGTGTCTAAGACCACGACCGTCGTCAAAGCGGCTCAGTCGGGTTACGTGTGCGGCTATAACTGCGAACAGGTCGGTAAAGCCAGCTGCGTGTTGGGTGGCGGCCGCGAAGTTGCCGGGGCCCCCGTCGATCACTCCGTCGGGCTCGAAGTCCTGCACAAGATCGGTGACAAGGTCGAAGCTGGGGCGCCGCTCTTCAACGTGTATTATCACGACGAGGCGAAAGCCGAAAAAGCTTGTAAGATGCTGCTCGACGCCATTCAGATCGGCGACGCCATGCCTCAGCCTAACCAGTTGATCCGCGACATTCGCCGTTAGTGCGTTAAACGGAGCCATGTTGGCGCCACGTCGTCGCGGCGCCACTCGGTTGAGATGGTTAATTGATACAAAATATTAATAAATAAAGAATGGTACGATCCATTACCAGGGAGAGTTATGAAAAAGATCATTCTTATGACAGTGCTTTGTGGCATGCTCTTGGTCACAGGCTGCGCAAACGACGATTCATCCAATGATTCCGGGGCTGCAGGCAACGACGCTTCGACGACAGATAACAAAGATGACGGCAAAACGCAGTCTGGCGACGACGGCAAAACGCAGTCTGGCGACGAAACGACCGAAAACTACAGTTTTACGGACGTGTCGACGACAGAGTTCTCGTTTTCTGAGCTCAACCCCGCCTTTCAAATGGATGACGGCTATATTTACATCATGAATGCGGACGGCAGTCGCAGTAAAACCGTCAGTAACTGGGTGCTCAGCCATGACTATCGAAATATTCTGGCATGCGGCTTTTCAGCTCAAATCAAAGTTGGCAGCCAGATGAATTATTCCGGTCTTCAACTATTCAAAAAAGACAGCTACGATGATTATGAATTTGACGTCTATTCGGACGGCAAATTTGTCGTCAAAGATCCCCAAAAAACTGTTTTGACATTGCAGGCGGACGCCTCTTTCGTCAAAGTTGGTGAATTTAACAAACTTCAAGTGACGACCGCTGACTCAGGCAACGTTCTCGTTTATGTCAACGACCATCTCGTGCTGACCATTTCCTCTCAAGAACTCGCCTTTAAGCTCACCGAAGCTAATAAACTTGCGGTTTTATACAATGTCAAAAGCACAGCCACGAGTGCAGAACCCGCTGAAGCCTGGGTCAAGATGGAAAACATCGAGCAACAGAAATAGCGTTACAACGGTCACGAAATAGCTCATGACTGGATGATATTGCTACTCAGTGTGATGTCTCCCAAAAGTGGGAGACATCACGAATCAATGATTTAATGATTATTCAGTCCAACCGGATAATTCAAGGGCACCATTATTAATACCGAAAGTGCAGTATAAGTTAGAAACATTTTCGGGAATGGGTGCAGTACCGCAATGGGTGAGCGCTTCAGCGACGGTCATATTTTTCGTCGTATCATTTTGGCACAGATCGTCATCAGAACCTTTGATTTTGATTGAAGCATAACGCTGGCAGATAGGCATCTGTTCATCAATGAATAGAAGATCCCACAATTGATCGCGATATTTTTCATTTTCTCCAGCATCAGCCAGATCATCGCCACCCAGTATTCTGTAATAATAAGTATTTCCGTCAATCTTACGGAAATACGGATCATTATAGCAATAGGCATTTAAGCAATACTTACCGGTTTTGCATTTAGCTTTATGGCAAAGGCATTCTTCAGCGGTACATTTGGGAATACCTTTGACGATTTCGAATCCCTCGGGAAGGTCTTTGAGCGTCGTACGATCGACGCACTTGTCGCGTCTGCAGACTGCTCCCATCGGACAAGTATTTTCGCCGCATTCACAGCCATTTGGGTCGATACAATAGTTGACCATTTTATTTTCTTTTGAAGGCACGCAAATATATTTTTCATTATATTCACGACCGTCGCAAGTGCAGCCCTGAGGTGTGGGTGAATAGCCATTCGTGCATTCGAGCGGTTCACAGACTTCATCTTTTGTAATTGTTTTGCCGTAACAATTACATTCGTCTTTAAAACACACGAGGCTGTAATACATATTTTTATACGGTTTATGTCTGCAGGCCAGGCCACGTCCCGTGACAGGCGAGCCAGCACAAGTTCCCCATTTTCCAGAGCAGCCCATGTTAGAATAAACCGTGATCTTTCCGCAAGGACAGCCATCAGACTGCGTGCAACCGATATCATAACGATCTTTTGAGATTTCCCAGCAGGAATAGCCTGTGAGAGAGCTATCAATGAGTGTATCGCCGCATTTACAGACACCATCCGTACAAACGCCGTTCATCGGACAGGTCACGTCACCACATTCACAACCTTCAGCGTTGTCGCACGAAACACTTTCGCTTGAAGGTTGCGCAACGGGGGCTTGGGGCGCCATGTTGGGGGCCATTTCACGCGGTGCGGGCGCTTCATCCGTCGTATCCTGAACTGCGTCATGATCCACAGCTTCTGTGGCGTCTTGCTGAGCTGCAACATCCTTATCAGCTTTGTCTGCCGCAGCTTTGTTGTCTGCCGCAGCCTGGTTGTCTGTTGACGCTGGGGGCGCGTTATCTGTTTTGGTGCCACAGGCAGACAAAACGAGTAGCAGAGAACAAGCCGCGATCGGTGATAAAAACTTTGTTTTCATAAAACTCCTTATGCGAATCGATAACCATGTCACACAAGGCCAGTGTGACCAAACGAGCGACGTTTTTTGAAACATTTTATGCCATTTAACAAGAATAATCGCGGTCCGAAATCGAAAGTTGCACCTTGACGCTTGCAAAGGCGAAAATATTTGGTATAAGCAGCGTTTCTGCTAACACTTATGACGCGGCGCGTTATGGTATTGCAGATGATCAAGCAGGTGAAAAGCGCGACTGCGCTTTGAAGCAAGCCAAATTGACTGTTTTTTATGTAGGAGATTACATGAAACGCGTTGTTTTACTGATTCAGGTTTTACTTTTCGTGATGTTGGCAAGCACGAACGTGTATGCGCAAGATGAGTACGTTCAGTCAGCTCAAGAAGATTCAATGTTCACGAATGAAAGCGGATCGATCGCAGAGTATGACGCATCGATCGCAAATGACGATATTCCAACTGAGTCAGACAGTATTGACAGCACTTCAGAGAATGCAGACTTGACGTCTGTCGACGATTCGTTATCCATGAACGAATTGGATCAGCAGATCCCGTTGTGGAGACCCGGTTTTTCGATCAGCGGAAAAATTGGTCCTACGTTCTCGGTCGCGGGAATTCTTTGGTTAAATGTTGGCTATGGTGGTCTTCAAGGCAGCGTTGAACTTGGTTACCACTGGGATATTTTTGGTTTATATTTGAACCAACAGTTTTCTGGTAACTGGGCATTTGGCACGTCAATAAGTTTTGACGACGTTGAAGACGAAGCAGATTACAACGAGAAAAATAACACCTATCTTGGCGGCTTTGGCATGACCGCTCTCGATTTCCGTTGGTTTATTAATGCGTCTGAACGCCTAAAAATCTCGTTAGGCTTTGGTTTGGGGTTTCAATATCAGTTGAATGTCAAGAAAGAGGTCGTTACCGAATATGATGAAAATGGTGAAGAATATGTCACCGAAAAAAGCGACGGTGGTATCATACCGTTAGCCCGTCTACATTTGGGCATAAACTACCTCATGACCCCGAACTTGTCGTTAGGTTTCCGCCTTGATTATTCAGGTTTCTCGCTTTGGTATATTCATTATCACCAGTTTGACCCGTCGTTCTTCGTCACTTATACCTTCTAAGGCGTATTTTACATGACGGCTTGGTAGAGACGCCCGTCTCTACCGTATCGCGCGTCTCTAGCAGGCTTACCGTTCCTCGCCATTGCCATTATTTTATGCTAAAACATTTCTAGATCGTTAGCGACGTGCGATTCGCACGTCGCTCATGGTCTGTGTGATGGAGGTTTGGCAATGGGTTTGTTTGTTAATCCAACGGAAGCTTTGTTGAGAATGGGCGTTCGCTCGAGAATTTATGTCGATAAATCGATGTTGATTCACGAGCTCAATCAGCTTTTGAATACGGAAGAACGCTTCGTGTGCGTATCACGTGCGCGCCGTTTTGGCAAGTCGATGGCTGGTGCCATGATTGCCGCCTATTACAGCAAACTCGCCAAGTCGCGCCCCATTTTTGAAAAGCTCAAGATCGCGCAGACGTCCGATTTTGAAACGTATCTTAATCAGTTTAACGTTATTCACATCGATATTAACGCGTGTTATTCGAGTTCAACGCGTCATGAAGACATTGTGCCGTTGTTTACAGCGAACGTGCGTGAAGAACTCCAGGAACAATTTCCAAATTGTGGTATCAACGAACGTGATGCACTCGACAAGTGCATTATGAAAATTTATTCAAGAACAGGCGAACAATTTGTATTGATTCTTGATGAATACGATGTTTTGGTGCGCGAAAAAGTGAATGCATCGATTTTTGATTCGTATTTGGCTTTTCTCAATGCGATGTTTAAAAATGTAAACCTGGCACCTGCATTTGCACTTGTATATTTGACAGGCATTTTGCCCGTCGTGCGCGATAAAATTCAATCCAAACTCAATATGTTTCGTGAATATACAATGATAGAGGCTGATCAATTCACTCCATATATAGGATTTAGCGAGGATGAAGTAAAATCGTTATGCCAAAAGCACGATATGAGTTTTAGCGATTGTAAACGTTGGTATGATGGTTATAAGCTCTATGGTCATAGTTTTTATAATCCATGTTCTGTTGTGAATGCCATGGTTTCACATCGTTTTGGAAGTTTTTGGACGCAAACAGGATCATATGAGGCACTTAAACAATATATATTAATGAATTTTGAGGGCATTCGTGATGATGTGTTGACGATGATTGCAGGTGGAAGTGTAAGCGTGAATGTGACGAGTTTCATGAATACCATGACCGATTTTCATACCAAAGACGATGTTTTTACCTATCTTATTCATCTTGGCTATCTTGGCTATGATCAAAAACTCCAACGATGTTTTATCCCAAATCAAGAAGTACGTCAGGAATGGATTAATTCTATTCAAACAAGTTCAGATTATGCCCAAGCGCTTTGCATTGTAAAACATTCTAAAGATTTATTAGATCTTACGATCAATGGCGATGAAAAAGCCGTTGCTCACGCTATTGACGATGCTCATACCGAACTTGTATCGAATTTACAATATAATAATGAAGGTTGTTTTCAGAGCGTGATTCGCTTCGCCTATTTTTACGCTAATACACGCTACACTGTGATTTCTGAGTTGCCTGCTGGCAAGGGGTACGCTGATATTGCGTTTATTCCTTATATCCCCAATACGCCAGCGATGATCGTTGAACTCAAGCGCAACAGCTCCACCGAAACAGCTCTGACGCAGATCGAAAACAAACAATATGATAAAGCCCTTGAACATTATCAGGGCGATCTATTATTTGTCGCCGTGAATTATGACGAAAAGACGAAAGAACACACGTGTGAGATTAAACGGTTTGTGAAAGAATAAATAATCAATTGTACTTTGGAGGTCTCGAACGCGTGTGAAATATTGTGCAGCGTGATGGTGCTGACTGGGAAAAGCAAAAAGGCGGCATAAGCCGCCTTTTTGCTGTAAGCGTTAATAAGTCATTTGAATAATAAAGAGCATCGTTTATACGAATGTTATTCTCGGTTCATTCTTGGGGAACACAAACATCGTCGGGGGAACAGACAGAACCTTCCGGACAGTCAAAGTCCCCCTCACAACCACATGTACGATCGTTTAAGCAAATATGACCATTCGCATTGCTTGAACAATGGGTATTTTCTGTGCATTCACCTTCAACACAAATATTGTTGGAACAGATCGTAGTGTCCGGACAGTCATTGCTCGAATTGCAGCCACATGTATTGTTGCTTAGACAAGCATAACCATTCGCGTTGCTCGAACAGTGAGATGACGTATTGCACTCTACACAAGCGGAATGGTTTGTATTCGCGTATGGTGTTGGTTCTGAACACGCTGAACAGCTTGTGTCGGTTGAACCGGTTGAAATGGTATTATCAGAACATTCAACACAGGATCTGCCGTCTGCTGAAAGCATAGATCCACTATCACAACTTGTAACTTTGCAAACATTGTTTTGGCATTCGACTGCTGCCACACCGTTTCCTGCAGTACAGTGCGTGTTTTCTGAACATTCGACACAAGCGGTGTGATCATCATTCGCATGGGGTTTGGTTCCAGTGCATGCTGAGCAGCTTATACCCGTCGTCGAAATGTGATCCGTGGGACAAGTTTCGCATTCACGCTTGGATGTGTTGGGGCTAGAACCCGGTGTGCAAGCATAGACTTTGCAAATACCAGAGACACAGTCTGTGGAAACGCTATTTGCTATTTCTAAACATTCAGAAGCTTCGACACAGCCTGTTTTTATGCAAATCTTCGTGTCGTCGCCAGTTAATGAATATCCGGTATTGCAAGAATACACACACTTGTTGGCGCTGTTACATGTCCCCGTGCCGTTATCGATGGTGCAGTCTGTATCTTCGGTACAGCCCGTCTTTTCGCAAGTTTTGTGATCGGAATCAGTTACTATTGAATAACCAGCATTGCATGAATATACGCATTGATTAGCACTGTTACATGTACCGGTACCATTCGTAATGGTACAGTCACTATCACTTAGACAGCCAACTTTATTGCACGTTGAACCGTTCAAGGTATAGCCGGGGTCGCATGAATAATTGCAAGTATGTGAGCTGCTGCAAGTTCCGGATCCAAAAGTAATTGGACATTCTGCGTCATTAACGCATCCTGTTTTTTCACAGATATTTCCGTTTAATGTATAACCAGGATCACATAAGTAATCACAGGTATTGGCACTATTGCAAATACCCTTACCATGGTCTAGTGAACAGTCATTATCTGATGTGCATCCTGTTTTTTCACAAGTATTTTCATTTAATGAATAACCGGGTTTACAATTTTCAACTTTACAAGAGCCTGTTTCGCAGGAGACTGACAATACAGCGGCAGCGCCTCCCAATCCTTCGGTGCTTGTCGAACAGGTGACATTGCAGGCACCGCAATGTGCCAAGGTGGCAGGTTTGTCACTGGCTTGGGTAACACAGGTTGAACCACACAACGTTGTTCCGGCACCGCAACTGGTTGTACATTTGCCATTTGAACAAATGGTGCCGACGTTACAAATTTCACCTTGGTCTAAGGGCCCCGTGGCACCGCAATGATAGTTGTCTGTTTTGGCATTCACGCATTGAATACCGGAGGCTGTATCAGAATTACTGATGTTCACAAATCCATCGCCAGTGCATTGGTATTTACAGGTTCCATCAACACATGAAGCAACTGCAGTATTGATCGGTTTATATGTATTACAAACAAAACCACAAGCACCGCAGTTATTGGTGTCGCTTGCGTGAATATCGATACAGGCTTTTCCGCTCGAGGTTGAGCATAAGGTTTTGTCTTCTGGACATGTATTTAATTCACAATTGCCATTAATACAGGCTTTTCCCTGAGTTGAACAGTTCTTTAATGTTGTTCCGCATTCAGTGTTGCTGTCAGCAATACATTTCCCTGCATTAAGGTGATAACCTGGCGTGATACAAGCGGTTGCGACACACTGGTTATTCCAGCAGGAACCACCATTCCAGCCCGCGGTGTCAGAACACTTATATTCGCTCATACCACAGTTATCTTCGTTACTTTTTTTGCAGGAAGCCGTGGCATTATCATAGTATTGATCTGAACCGCAGTTTGCTTTGCATTCGTTATTGATAACGGCATAGCCTTCTTTACAAGTTTGGACAAAACATTCGTTGTTGTTACAGGATCCTGTACTCCAGTTAGAAATATGCGCATAACATTTGTAACCTTTCATACCGCAGTTATCTAGGTTGCTCGTTTTACAAGTGACATCGTAATACTGAGTATCGTTACAACTGGAAACACAGGTATTGTTATTAACGGTATAGCCATCGTTGCATTGAGAAACTGAGCATTTGCCCGCTGAACATTTGACTGTTTTGGAGTTTTTGATCTCATCCGAACAGGCATGTCCCGTGGCACCGCAATTATTGACATCATCGGCAATGCAGCGTGCTTGTTTATTATCGTAATGTTGTCCAACGGAGCAGTCGGAAACGCATTGTTTTCCGTCAGAAGAGGGTTTGAAGCCGGATCCACATTCTGTCACAACGCAAACATTGTTAGAACAATTGCCTGTTATCCAATTAGAAATATGGGTTGAGCATTGATAGCCTTTCATGCCGCAGTTTGCGACGTCACTGGTCGCGCAGGCACCCGTTGAACTGTCGTAATATTTCGTCGTATCGCAGTTTGCTTTGCATTCGTTATGGATAACGGCATAGCCTTCTTGGCAGGTTTGGACAGAGCAGATGTTGTTGTTACAGGTTCCTGAACTCCAGTTAGAAATATGCTCAGAACACTTGTAACCTTTCATACCGCAGTTATCGGTATCGCTCGTTTTGCAAGTGACATCGTAATACTGAGTATCGTTGCAACTCGAAACGCAGGTATTATTGTTAACGGTATAACCCTCGTTACATGCGGAAACTGAGCATTTACCAGAAGAACAACTTACGGTGTTAGAGTTTTTGATTTCATCTTTGCAGGCATGGCCTGTGGCGCCGCAGTTGTCGACATCATTGGCAACGCATTTGGCTTGTTCGCTGTCGTAATGTTCATCCACCGTGCAGTTGGAAACGCACTTATTATCCGTAACTTTATAGCCGGTCTCACATGCTGAAACGGTACAAATACCATTTATACATGAGCCATCTGTCCATTGGGCCACGTTATCTTTGCATACATAGTCAGTGGCACCACAATTGAATATATCATCGGGAACACAGCTTTGTGCATCATTGTCATAGTGTTGGCCTTTTTCACAGGCAGATACACACGTTTTTTTATCTGTCGCTGGTTTAAATCCTTGTTCACATTGATCAACAATACAAAGCTCATTTTCACATTTGCCACTAACCCAGTTGGTGATAAAATTCTCACAGCTTGAGGTGTCTTTTTCTGTGCATTGTTTAACAGGTTTTCTACAATGAAATATATCTCCACTTAAAGCACAGGTTTGATAGTTATTGGGGCAGATGTTGTACTTAAAAGCATCCGGAAATACGCTTTTTTCTTTGCAATCATTTCTATCTGTGCAAAGACCATCGATATAACCTAATTCAAGGTTTTTGTTGTTGTTAAAAAGATTTTGATAAGTTGAATATTTATAGATGACTTTTCCATTGTATACATATTCGCCAATGTTGTTTAATATTGGATATATTTTCTTTTCGTCTTGTGTAATTGGATTGCAATTTTTTAGATCTGTTTCATCTAATTTACATAAATAATGATCGTTTCCATCAATATCGTACACATAAATTCGTGGCGGGCATGCGACGATCTCTTCACTCGTGTCATCAACATAGGTGTCATACAGAGCACTGTCCCACGAGCACCCACTCATTCCCAGGGTTGCAACGGTTGCCAGAACAGCCAGAGGCAGCCCTACATGCCTTGGTTTTGACTGGAATACACGCCTGCGATATTTCATGATGACCTCCAAAAGGGTTTAACTGTGGGTGAAATGCCGTAAAACTTTCAAATTTTCTCCAATTCAGAACGAATTAGTTACCAAAACACGATTCTACATTATACCGTTTATTCATTTTATATGGCAATTGATTTCGGCTGTTCTCGAGTTACAGTTCAGCCTCATTGCCAGCGCGATGTTATTATCTCAACCGGGGCATGAATCATAAAAGCGCCGCCGTATGCAATAGGCGGCGCGGCGAGCCGTATTCGCGGAGCGAATAGGCGCGCCTAAAAATTAAAAAATATAAATTAATGACACGCAAATTCGATGCAGGTGATGCAAGAATTCTGACATTTTCCGCAGTTTTTGAAGTCATCACGTAAATCTGCTTCGCAACCATTCGTGGGTTGGCCGTCGCAATCAGCCCAACGGTGGAAGTAATCGTCACCCATGTATTCATAAATTTCGTCTGTCTCGCAGGTCAGAATGGGGGTGCCATCCTGGCATTGGACATGGGTGACATGCAATACGGTATCGGTTGTGAGATCGACATCACATGCGCCGCAATGATGTATATCCGTTTTGAGATCGACAAATTCAGTGCCGCACTGGGTGTAGCCTGCGGGCACGTCCAAGCATGTACCTTCAAAACAGGTGTGGTCGCCGCAATCGATGTTGCAGTCGCCGCAATGGTGGGAATCTGTTTTTAGATCGACGCAGCCGGCACTGCCGCAAGACGTGAATTCTGGTTCGCATTGACAAGCCCCATCGGCGCAGCTTTGACCCTCGCCGCAATCGATGCTGCAGTCGCCGCAATGTTGGGGATCTGTTTTTAGATCGACGCAGCCGGCACTGCCGCAAGACGTGAATTCTGGTTCGCATTGACAGGTTCCGTCGGCGCAGATGGCGTTGGACTGGCACTGGTTGCCGCATGCGCCGCAATTGAGGCGGTCTGTCTTGATGTCGACGCAAAGATCGTTGCAATGTAGCCAACCGCTGTTGCATACATCGCAGACGCCATGGATACAGGCTTTGGGGCCGCAGTCGTTGCCGCATGCGCCGCAGTTGTTCTGGGTCAGAAGGCTCGTTTCGCAGCCATTGCTGATTTTGCCGTCGCAGTCGGCATAATTTTCCGCGCATTGACCTTCACAGTTGAGCCAGTGCTGTTTGCTCAGGTCGAAACAGGTCGTTTTAGAACACCTGGTCTCATTGGCTGCGCACTGAATCTCGCAGCTGCCGTCAATGCAGACGAAGTTTTCGGGACATTTGTTTCCGCATGCGCCGCAGTGATCTGAGCTGATACGGGTGTTGGCTTCGCAGCCGTTGGTGAGGTCGTTGTCGGCATCGCACCACTCATTTTGACATTCTGTACAGGCGCTGAGATGCCAGATCGACAGGTTGGCTTCGCAGCCGTTGTCGGCATTTTGGTCGAGGTCGCAGAAGCCGGCTGCGCAGGCTGTGCAGTCGTCATTGAGATGAACGAGGGCTGCGTTCGTTTCACAGCCATTGGCGAGCGTCTTGTCGAGGTTGCACCATCCGGCTTCGCAGCCGTCGCAGGTCGCGTTCAGATGAAGTGTCTGGGCGTGGCTCTCGCAGCCGGTCGAGGCTTTGTTGTTGTCCATGTCGCACCACCCTTCAAGACAGGTGTCGCAGCTGGCGAGGTTTTTGGCTGAAAGATGGGTGCACTGATGGCCACAAAGCACGTTGCCCTGATCGGCACGGCATTGAGAAAGACACTGACCTTCGATGCAGAATTCGTATGCCTGACAGGCAATTCCGCATGCGCCGCAGTTTTCGCTATCTTCTTGGGTGTTGGTTTCGCAGCCGTTGGCCGGGTTGGCGTCGCAGTTTTGATAGCCGGATGCGCATGTGCCGCACGTGCTGTAATGCAGTTCTGAGGTTGTTTTTTCACAGCCATTGCTCAAATCGTCGTCGAGGTCGCAGTAACCCTCGTTGCAGTCAGAGCAGGTCGTGTTGAGATGAAGTTTGTGGGCGTCCGCTTCGCAACCTGTGGCGGTATTGTTATCGAGGTCGCACCAGTTCTCAACGCACGTGTCGCATTTGGCGTAGTGCTGACGGGCGAGTTGAATGCAGTGATCGCCGCATTTGGCATAGCCGTCTGAGGCCGGGCACTCGGAGGCGCAGACCCCTTGGGCGCAGACTTGGCCGTCGTTGCAGCTTCTGCCGCACTGGCCGCAGTTTGACTGGGTGTTCAGGTCGGTCTCGCAGCCGTTTGAACGCGTGTGATCACAGTCTACGAAGCCACTTTGACATGTCTGGGGCTCATCTTCGGATGAAGTAGAAGGTTCGTGACTTTCATGACACGCGGAAAGATATATGACACTGATGATGCAGATATTTATGAATAATTTGTTATGATATTTCATCGTTATGATAACTTGTTATGAGAAATATAACATATCCTACGCATTTCAACGTTATTTGTAATGCTGAATCATCGTAAGATCTAGTCGATAAAATGCAAACTCAGTGATGATGACAGGTTTGTTCATAAGTGATTGGATTTGTGCTTAGGTTTTCACAGCCGTTTTCATCATTTCCGTCGCAGTTTTCATAGGTTGAATATGTATTCTCACGGTCCCAGCATGTCGATTTGACATGGCCATTTTCACAGGTGAAGGCTTTGGCATGCATGGCATCTAGGTCGTATTTTTTATACAGGTCAATGTCGCATTCACCGCAATGTTTGATATCTGTTTGGAAATCAGCACAATCACCGGAGCAGAAATGAAGTCCTGACGGGCATTTGCAGGTTCCGGAGAGGCATGAAGCTTCACCGCATGCGTTGTTGCATGTCCCGCAATGATCGTGATTGTTAAGAAGATCGGTTTCGCATCCGTTGACCGGGTCGCCGTCGCAGTCGGCATGATCGGGCATACAGGTGCCGCTGCAGTCGGTCCAGTGTCGCTGAGTCAGATTGACGCATTCATTGTCGCACGGTGTTTCGTAAGATCTGCAAGGCATCGTGCATGTGCCAGCATCGCAAGTGTCCTCAGGACGACATTCTTGGCCGCATGCGCCGCAGTTGAGGGAATCGCTGGCGATGTTGGTTTCGCAGCCATTGGAAGCCTCGTTATCGCAGTCGGCATAACCGGCAACGCAGGTGCCGTCGCAGTCAGTCCAGTGAAGCGGCGTGAGATCGACGCAGTTTTCACCGCATCCCGTCTGGTCGAGCGGGCACTGACGGCACTGGCCGTGGTAGCATTTTTCGCCGATTTCGCAGGCGTGACCGCATGTGCCGCAATTTACGGTACTTGTTGAAGCCTCGTCTTCGCAACCATTGGTGAGGTCGTTGTCGGCATCGCACCAGCCCGGGGCGCAGGCGTCACAGCTGGACAGGTGGAGCACTGTCATGTCGGCCTCGCAGCCGTTGCTGGCGTTTTGATCGAGGTCACAAAAGCCGGCTGCACAGGTTGCGCAGTCGGCGTTCTGGTGCAGATATTCGGCCGAAGCTTCGCAGCCGTTTGTGGCCATGTCGTGGTCGGCATCGCACCAGTTGATTTGGCATGTATCGCACGAAATCAGGTGGTTTTGAGTCAGATCGACGCAGTTTTCGCCGCAGACGGCTAGGCCGTATTCGGCAGAACAGAGGGATGCGCATTCGCCGTGAACGCAGTATTCAAAGGCGTGGCATTGGTTTCCGCATGCGCCGCAGTGATCGCGATCGGCGGTCAGTTTTTGTTCGCAGCCGTTTGTGGCATCGCCGTCGCAGTCGCCGTAGCCGGGCTGGCACGTGTCGCATGTGCTCTGATGACGGTCGGTCAGGGCGCTTTCGCAGCCATTGGTGAGGTCGTTGTCGGCGTCGCACCAGCCGCTTTCGCAGGCATCACAGGCTTGGTTCAGGTGATGGGCGTAGGCGCTGAATTCGCAGCCGTTGGCCATATCGTGGTCGGCATCACACCAGCCCTCGAGGCAGGTTGAACACATCACCAGGTGGTTCTGAGCGAGGTTGGTGCATTTTCCCCCGCACATGAAAAAGCCTTGTTCTGCCTGGCAGTCGACGATGTCGCAGCAGGATGTGCCGCAAATTTGTTTGCCTTCCGGGCATTTCGTGTCGCAGGTGTCGCACGAAGGCGTGTCATCGGGCGTCTTGGAGGCTTCGTCGCTTTCGGATTCGCATCCCGCCAGGAAAAGTACAGTCAGAGCAAGAATAATGGGGATCTTTTTCATTATGCAGAATCTGAAATGTCGCGTGTTGTCATTCAGCACGACTGTTAATAATATATAAGGATGCTTTTTATATAATATGGGCGCGGGCTATCGGCGTTGCCGATCCGCCCGACGGGCGCGGGCTATCGGCGTTGCCGATACGCCCGCTTTGGCGGCGCTTCTCCCTCGCTTGAGCCGCCCGAACCGGACGGCTCTACGCTCGCTCAATACGCGCCGCCCCTTTTGATACGTCTCAGACCCTGGCTTCTGGGGCATCCACATTTTTGACGACAGAAGTAGATTTTGTGATGCGTTTGCACGGCGTTTTGGTTTTGCCAAAGACGATCTGGATGACCTGGTCGATGGTTTCGACGCTTTTGAGGGTGATATTGGCTCGAATCTCTTCGGGAATGTCGTCGAGGTCGCGTTCATTCTCTTTGGGGAAGAGCACGGTCTTGATGCCGGCTCTGTAAGCGCCGAGGACTTTTTCTCTCAGTCCACCGATCGGTAAAGCCAGCCCACGCAAAGAGATCTCGCCCGTCATCGCTATATCTGCGGGCACGAGCTGGTCGGTGAAGAGGCTCATGAGCGCGGTGAAGATGGCGCAACCAGCAGAAGGCCCATCTTTGGGCGTTGCCGCAGCCGGGAAATGAACGTGCACGTCTTTATTTTCGAGGAAATCCGGGGCGAGTCCGAGTTTTTCAGCGCGCGAACGAAGAACGGTGAGCGCCGTGGTGATGCTTTCTTGCATGACATCGCCGAGTTTACCCGTCATGACGATCTTGCCCTTGCCCGGTACGACCGTGGTCTCGATCATCAAAATTTCGCCGCCGCACGAGGTCCAGGCGAGCCCTGTGGCGACGCCTGTCACGGGGTGCTTTTGGGCTTTGTCGTGGTCATAACGTGGTTTTCCCAAAAAGTTGGTGATGGTTTTGGCAGACACCGTCGTCTTTTTGGCGCGTTTGTTGTCGTTTTTGGCTTCAGCCACGGTCGTGGCGACTTTACGCATGATGGCTGAGAGGCGTTGTTCGAGTTGACGCACACCAGCTTCGTGGGTGTAGCGCGAAATGACTTCTTCGAGCGCGTCATTTTTGATCTCGAGGTTTGATTTGACGAGCCCGTGGTTGTCGAGCAGTTTGGGAATGAGGTGTTCGACGGCGATGTGGTGCTTGTCGACCGTGGTGTAGCCCGGGATCTCGATGATCTCCATACGGTCGCGCAGTGCGGGCGGAATGGTGTCGAGCGAGTTGGCCGTCGTGATAAAGAGCACCTGGCTCAGATCGATGGGGAGTTCGACATAGTTGTCGCTGAACGCGAAGTTCTGTTCTGGGTCAAGGACTTCGAGCAGGGCGCTGGACGGGTCGCCGCGCATATCATTGGCGAGTTTGTCGACTTCATCGAGCATGATGACGGGGTTCATCGTCTTGACTTTGCGCAGGGCCTGAACAATGCGTCCGGGCATACTGGCGACGTAGGTGCGACGATGGCCGCGTATCTCACTTTCGTCGTGCACGCCACCCAGGCTGATGCGATGGAACTTGCGTCCGAGGGCACGCGCGACGCTTTGGCCCAGGCTGGTCTTGCCGACGCCCGGTGGCCCATACAAACAAAGGATCGGGGCTTTTAGATCGGGTTTGAGCGCACGCACCGCGAGAAATTCGACGAGGCGGGCTTTGACTTCGGTCAGTCCGAAGTGATCTTCGTCGAGGATGCGGCGCGCTTCGGCTATGTCGTGGCTGTCTGTCGTGTGCTGTGACCACGGAATGTCGAGCAGCGTTTCAAGATGGGCACGCGCGACGCTGTATTCCGAGCCGGACGTCTGCATCTGCGTCATGCGTTTCCACTCTTTCATGCAGTATTCTTTGACTTCGTCGCTCGCTTCGAGCTTTTCGATCTGGGCTTTGAGTTCGTCGAGGTCGTTATTCTGGTCAGTTTTGTCGCCGACTTGTTCCTGAAGTGCCTTGATCTGCTGTCGCAGGTAGTAGTCGCGTTGCTGCTTTTCCATTTCGGCACGGACATTTTGGGCGATCTCTGCCATGAGTTGTGCGATCTGGATCTGTTCGGTCAACAGATGCAGCGTGTGTTCGAGGCGTTCAAAGATGTTGAGGTGGTTCAGGATCGCTGCGCGGTCTTTGCATGGCACGTCGAGTGTGCGAGCAATGCGGTCACACATCGTGCCCGGGTCGAGCGTGTCGCGGTCGAGGGCACGCAGCAGGTCTTTGGCTGCCGGCGTTTGTATGCGTTCAAAGATCTGACGCGACAACTGACGGATCACGCGCATTTTGCCCTGAGCTTCGAAGAGCTGGGCACCGATGGTCGGCAACGGAATCTCGTTGGCATCGGACGTGGTCGTGCGCCAGATATTGGTCTCTTCATCGCGCGTCGTGGCTTCGAGCAGCACGCGTTTGGTGCCGCGGATCGAGTAACGCATTTCGCCGTCCGGACCTTTTTCGGCTTTCATCACGAGGGCGATCGTCGCCACCGGTAAGTGTGGCGGAAAGTCTTTTTTGGCTTTGCCGCCCTTGTCGCCAGTTTTGTAGGCAATGACAAGTTCGTGCGATTCGTGGATCGCCGTTTCAAAGATCTTGTCTTCTTCACCGCCCATCAGCGTGACGACGGCGGTATCGCCCGGGTAGAGCACGAAATCAGGTGTCAGATAAACAGGAAGACCACGCATCGTCGGCGGAAGCGTCGTCGGATTAATTGTATAGGTCTGGCTGCCGTCATCGCTCGATTTGATGGTCGGCATCGGGGTTTTCTTTGAACTCATTCTGTCTCCATACGCCAACTTGGGCGCGCGCTAACTTGGCAGCCTTGGCTGCCACAAAACACAAAGCGTCCAAATTAAACACCCTTTTTGACTCGCCCACTATTTTTTTAGTTACGATTCAGCTAGGGGCGGGGATGGCGCAAAGCGCCATGCCTCCGGTGTCATGGCGTGCTCAAAACTGCGGCTGGATGTCGCTGCGATTGTCTCTTTCGTTATGTCCATAACGATAGTCATGATTGCCTGCAACATTAAGAAGGTTACAAGCGAAATAAATTCCGTTAAAACACATTGAATGTGTGTGTCTATGGGCAATTTGGATACATGGAGTGAGTTAAAATGGCGGATAAAAAAGACGATGATCTGTTAAGCCGTTGGATGAATCGCAGTCAGGCTGAAATAACAGCGTCAGACGTGACGCCGGAATCGCGTGAGATCGTTCAAAAAGGCGTGACGCCGGACGTTTCTGGTGAAGCGCCGCTTGCTCCGAACCGTCGTTTTATGCCGCCATTGCTCAGTGGGCGTCTGGCTGATTTTCTTTCGACGCAGCAGCCGCGTCATATCCATGGCGATGGCGAATCGATGACGTCCAAAGACGTGGATTTTGAGATCAAAGACGTTCAAACGCGTGCCGTGGTGGCGATGTCCATCATTTTGACGAGCCATTTGACGCGGTTTGGCGCGACCACGTTGTCGGAAGCGTCGCTCAACCAGGTTCGCGAGCAGATCATGCGGACGTTCAGTGCCCACGATGCCGTGCGCATCGAAGTGGAGGCCTACGACCTGTTGAACTGGTTTGCCGGTGTCATGAACGAGTCGTGGGCCATGTCGACGTCGGTCACTTCGTTGTCCAGCCCGTCTCAGTGTATGCAAAATCACGTGGCGATGATCGAGCGTGCCATCACCGACAAGCGCGATCTCGAAATGCGTTATTACACGGGTACTCGTGGTGAATTCTCCACTCGCCGTATTTCGCCCATCAAAATAGAAGCTGAAAAATACCTGATCGCTTACTGCCACTCGCGCAAAGAAGAGCGTAAATTCAGACTCACCCGTATTTTAAGCCTGAACTGGATCGATTCGATGCTGCCTAGTCCGCCCTCCGTGTCAGAATTGCCCGTGTCGATCGAAAATGACGAGTCATTGCCCAATATTCCGTCGTCCAACGTGACGATCACGTCCGCCCCTGTGGCGTCCAACGCTGTGTCTCAAACTCACTCGCGGTTGACTGCGCCCGAACCTGTTCAGCCTGACGTGGTGGCGTCTGACCCGGTTTTGTGCGACGACGAGGACGATCTGCGCGAAATCACGGCGGAAGGCAGCGAAAACGCGTCACCGACGCTTCAACCAGGCTCTGTCAGTGACTCAGCCAGTGTCGCCGTCGTGAACGTCAGCGCCGGGTGGATCCCTGAATCACAGATCGAAGCTTATCGGCGCGATAAGCTTAAAAATGCCGCGGTTCAGGCCACGTTGCCTGGCATCGCCGCAGTGCATGAGCCACCCAAAAGCCAAGACATTGCGTCAAAGCCTGAAAAGTCAAAACCGAAAAAACCAACGACCGGCTTTTTGCCCGGATTTGAGTAGCGTACCGCGCGTCTCAACGTGGTTTTTGGCCCCTGCCAGGCGAAGGGGTAGCGGCGTATTTCGCATGCGAAATAGCCGCGTAGGGGGAGGCTTCCCCCTTCAATAATAAAATAAAGGAAGGGGGCGCGATCAGACGCTGGCGTTTATGGATTAATCTTCAGATTTGCCGTTTTCGTCTTTGTTTTCTTCTGATTTGCCGTTTTCGTCTTTGTTTTCTTCAGATTTGCCGTTTTCGTCTTTGATTTCTTCTGATTTGCCGTTTTCGTCTTTGATTTCAGGCGAGGATTGAGGGACGGGCGTCATATCAGATTTGATTTGAGGCGTGCCGTTATTGTCGGTCTCGACCTGGAGTTCGCCGGAAGGCGTGACGGCGGGAAGATCGGTCATGGAGGCGCGGCGGCGTTTACGGCGATGAGGCTTCATGTGTTTGAGGCTCATGTAGATGGAGTTGAGGATGCCGAAGCCGACGTAGTAGCAGACGAAGAAGAAGAAAGCCGTTGCTGGGTGGAGAACGAAGCAGAGTGCGGCGAAGAGGAGGACGCCGATGGCGATGAAGATGTAGTCGCCGGTGGTCTTTTTGCCTTTGAAGGTCTTGTATTTGACGGTTGAGACCATGAGGATGCCGATGGCGATGGCGATGGCGCCAAAGGTGTTGACTTCAAAGGAGGTCAGGTTTGTGACGTCGATGATCTGTGGATTTTTGAGCGTGGCCATGACGATGGCAGCGATACAAGCGGCGCCACCGGGTGCGGGAATGCCTTTGAAGTAGGTCTGGACGCCTTCGGGTGGGGCTTCGACGTTGAATCGGGCGAGTCGGAGGATGGCACCGCATGCGAAGAGGAATGCGGCGATGATGCCGTACCAGCCGGCGGAGGTGAGGCAGAAGCCGTAGATGAGGATGGCGGGTGCGATACCGAAGCTGACGGCATCGGCGAGGCTGTCGAGTTCCATGCCGAATTTTGTGGAGGTGTGCGTGGCGCGTGCGACTTTACCGTCGAAGGTGTCAAAGACGATGCTGCCGATGACCGCGAGGGCGGCGAACATCATGGTGTCGAGTCGTTCCTGACCGGCCTGGCTTTGGGCTTCGAAGCTCCACGCCATAGACAGGAAGGCGCAGAAGACCGAGCTGAGGGTCACGAGGCTTGGGAGCGCGAAGACCGCTTTGTTGATTTTCTTAATTTTTGCCATGAAAGCGTTTCCTAAAGTAGTTAGAAGTTTGTGGGTGGGCGTCGCGATTATGAATGTGTTTTGGGCGTCCAACGGGTCTTATCTCTTGCGTCGATCTTTTCTAGCGTTTTTTGCATGAGGTCGTCGAGTTTGATGTGATGACCATTGGCAAAGCAAATGAGGACGAGGAGGAGATCTCCGAGTTCTTCTTCGACGTTTGCGACTTCCTCGAATTTATCTGTGGCTTTGAGCTTTTTAGCGCCTTCGGCGTATGAGACGGCTCTTGCGAGTTCTCCAAGTTCTTCGGAGAGGCGCGCGAGCTGAATGAAGGAGGGAAAATAGCCTTCTTCGAACTGATCGATCCACTGATCGACGCGATCCTGAGCCTCTTTGAAGGTGAGTGGAGCAGATTTTGGCAGATCGTAGGACATGATGAGACCTTGGTTAAGGGCGATTGCCCGTGAGCGGCTTTTGGGCGAATTGCGTGTGAGCTTTAAAGTGTGAGCTTTAAAGTGTGAGCTTTAATATGGTTAGCTTGCATGACTTTATTTTGGTAAAGTTTGCGTCCATGGCATGCCCAAGAAGCAGGGCGCATTTTATCATAAAAATAACTTGACGCAACAGGGGGGATGCGTGTAGAAATGTGCGTCATTTCGGAGGGTGGAAATTTTTTACCTTCTGATAGATTCAGCCCCGTTCGCGCCTGAGAGCGCGTTATTTTGTATCTTTAGAAAGACTGAGGTTTGTGAAATGTACGCTGTGATTCGCACAGGTGGTAAACAGTACCGCGTTAGTCAGGACGACGTTTTGCGCGTTGAAACGCTGAAAGCGGAAGTCGGTTCGACAGTGAAATTTGATGTTCTCGCGATTGGCGAGGGCGAGGGTCTCCGCATCGGTAAACCGGTCGTGGATGGCGCGAAAGTTGAAGGCGTTGTTCTGAAACAGGCGCGTGCTCGTAAAGTTCTTATCTACAAATTCGAAAATACGAAGAATTATCACCGTAAAAAAGGTCATCGTCAGGCCTACACGGAAGTTCGTATTTCTACGATCGGCTAATCTCGATCATTACTAGGAGAATTAGAAATGGCTCATAAGAAAGGTCAAAGCTCAAGCCGTAACGGTCGTGATAGCAATCCGCAGTTCCGCGGCGTGAAAGTTTATGGTGGTCAGGCCTGCCGCGCTGGTAACATCATCGTTCGTCAGTGTGGTACGCGCGTTCACCCGGGTCTCAACGTTGGTGTTGGCCGTGACTGGACGATCTTCGCCCTCGTCGATGGCATCGTCAGCTTCGAAACCTACAACCGCGGCAAAAAACGCGTCAGCGTTATCCCCGCTGAAGGCTAATCGCTTTCAAATTTTTTAGGCCGTGTTTCGCACGCGCCTTCCTGTATGGATCGGTGAATCACTGATTCAATCCCCAAAGCACAAAAAGTAATTCCGCCTCCTTGGGTTGCTTTTTGTGCTTTTTTGTATCTGCTCTCCGATGGCATTTTTAGATGGGGGAAGTCTCCCCCTACGCGGCTATTTCGCATGCGAAATACGCCGCTACCCCCTCTGCCTACGGCTTCCTGTCGACTTGTGCCTCGGCCCTGTCGTCCACAAAAAAAACGCGCTGTGTCGCGAAGTCGTGCCTGGACGCGGCTTTTCGCAAGACGAACGGCCTTCTTCGTGATTGATTTGTACTGAATATGAGATTCGTTGATGAAGTAAGAATAGAAGCGACTGCCGGTAAAGGCGGTGATGGCAAAGCCTCGTTCAGACGTGAAGTTTATACGCCAACAGGCGGTCCTGATGGCGGCGACGGCGGTAAAGGCGGTGACGTGATCCTCGTCGGTGACCGAAGCGTCAACACACTCAGTGACTTGCGCTATCGCCACTTTTTGCGCGCGAAAAACGGCCAACCCGGTGGCTCCGAAAAACTTCATGGCAGAAATGGCGAATCGTTGACGGTCAAAGTGCCCGTCGGCACCCTGATCTTTGACGAAACGACCGGTGAACAGGTCGGCGATGTGACCGAACATGCTCAGCAGGTCGTCATTGCCAAAGGTGGCCGCGGTGGCCGCGGAAACATTCACTTCGCGACCCCGACAAATCGCTCGCCCCACCTCGCCGAACGCGGCCGAAGCGGCGAACAAAAAAATCTGCGCCTCGAACTCAAATTGTTGGCTGACGTCGGCTTGCTCGGTTTCCCAAGCGTCGGTAAATCGACCTTCATTTCGTGCATTTCCAATGCTCGTCCCACCATCGCCGATTATCCGTTCACAACGCTGACGCCGCATCTCGGCGTCGTCGAAATGTTCGAAGATCATGCCTTCGTCGTCGCTGATGTGCCAGGACTCATCGTCGGCGCCAGTGAAGGAAAAGGGCTCGGACACGACTTTTTGAAACACCTCGAACGCACGCGCATCCTCGTGCACCTCATTGAAGTGACTTATCAGCTCGAAGGCTGTGAGACCGATCGCGACCCCATTCAGGATTTCGAAAAACTGAACGCAGAACTCGCTAAATTCAGCGAAGAACTCAGCCATAAAAAACAAATCGTCGTCCTTAACAAATGCGACGAGCCTTACGTGGCTTCCGAGATCCCCCGACTCGCCAAGTATTTTGGCGAAAAAGGTTACGAATTCCACGCGATCAGTTGCGCCACCATGGACGGTATTCGCGATCTCGTCAAATCGCTCGTTCGACACGTTGAAGGCAAAACCAAGAAATGATCGCGATCACCGGTCAACTCGATGGCATCGCCGCCGCGTTTTCACGCACACTGGCTCGTTCTGAACGGCATGCGCCAATCATCGGACTGGGCAGGGCCGCTGCGTGCGGCTGGGGCGTCGATACCTGGCGCCTCGGATCCATGACGAGCGAGCGTGATACACAGTACATGCTCGCTGACGTGTCGACCGCGTTTTACTTTTGCCTTACGCCACCGAACGAAGGACGCACGCACGAAGGACTCGGTTACGACGTCGCTCTTTGCGACGCCATAAATTTCGCTCACTGCGCTGGCGATCACGTTCGCGTCGTGCTCGTCACACGCTTCTTTCCGAATGACGGGCGAAATCTCGGTAACAGCTTCGCTTTTTGGCGCGAAGTTTGTGAGATCTTCAAAGAAAATGTGACGCATTTGCAGATTGTTCAAACTACGCCAGTTTGGTCTGAATTTGATGCGGTTGTTACGGGGTTGATCTCGTATGCGCAACACCAGTCAATTCAGGATCGCGATGTCCGGTTTTTTAACCTCGTGAATCCCACCACCATGAAGTCTTTGCAAGACAAACTCGTGCGTACGTTCGACGATTGGCAGGACGGCGCTGAACATCTTGTGGAAGGCGATATCGCCGTGTCTTACGGCAACCTGGTTCGCTGCGTTCAAAATGCGTTGAACGGACGCCGCATTCAGAGCTCGGTGGCACGCATGATCACGCGCTCACGTCAACTTGGTTTTGATGACGAAACGTTGTTCAAACAGGCTGTCGAGTTTCACTCGGCTGGTGAATTGGCGATGTATAAGGCAAATCAGACTGACTTGCCCAAACGCGTGTTTGAACGCTGTCGTGACTTTGTGGCCGACCAGGTCGATGTGTCGATCGTGAGCGCGACGTGCTCGCGTTTGGGCGCGTTGGCGCGTACAAGTCGGTTAAAAGTCGAAACCGCCGACGCGCCGCACGCGCGCAACTACGTTTATCGCATTGCCCGTTTGCCCAAACGCCCCGTGTCTGAGATCGCCGACCTGTTTGTCGAGTGGCTACCACGTTATTTTCAGCGACTCGTGCATCTCGAAAAACTCGGTGAAACGCGCCAGATGGTGCGCCTTTCGCGCGTGCCGCTCGTAGAATTCGAAAAATGTGATGAGTCGTGGCAACGTTGTCGTCTCGTCGTGCGTTGGCCGCTCGGCAACCACGTTCAGGCACGCACACAGTTGATCACCACGGTCACGGGCACGCGCGAAAAACCGCGTGAATTACTCATCGTGTGTGAAGAAGGCACTGAAGGAAACTGGTTCGTCATGCTGTCACGCGGCATTTTGGCTGCGTTTGGCACTTATTTGCGAGATTACGGCGTGGCAGAGGCGTAAAAAGGCGTGGTGTGCTCGCGAAATGCGAGAAAACCGCTCGTAAAGCTGATAAAATAACTCGGCTGTTTTTTGTGTATTGAAATAAACAACCGAGGAGAAAAGATGAGGAAGAACAAATGGTTCGGGCTGGCTGCTGTGGTTTTGGCGAGTGGACTGGCTGGGTGTGAGGATGACGGCGTCTTGGCGCTGGCAACTGAGGAAAAAGAATGCGAAGGGCTGGGGTGTGACGAGGCATCGATCATTAAGGATGATTGCGACCACAAATGCGATGCCGAGGCCAAAAAATGTGAAAATGGCCAGCTTGTGACTTGCGAAAACGACTCAAATGGTTGCCGCGTCTGGTCGATCGCCCGTGATTGCGGTGACGGTATGTATTGTGACAGCGCTCAAAACGCGTGCGTAGAAGGGTGTCAAAACGCGTGCGAACTCGGGGCCAAAAAATGTGACGGCGCACAGATCCAGACGTGTGTCAAAGACGAAGCCGAGAATGCGTGCACGCGCTGGGACGTCGCCGTGGGATGCGGCGAAAACATGCATTGTGATGCCGCAACCAATGAATGCGTCGCCGGGTGCGAAGACGAGTGTGTCGAAGGTCAAAATGAGTGCTACGGCGAAGCGTTCCGTACGTGTGGACAATTCGACGAGGATTCGTGTCTCGAATTCAGTGAATTTCAGGAATGTGGCACCGACGAACTGTGCGATCCGATCGCTCAGAAGTGCGTAACGACGGTTTGTGAGACGGAATGCGTGGACGGTGAGACCGTGTGCGGCGATGATCAGCACTCGGTTTTGGCGTGCCATGCCGTCGCTGGGACGCGTTGCAATGCGTTGTCGATCATTCAAAACTGTGTCGACGGCGAAAGCTGCAAAGACACTGCCGACGGCGTGGCGTGCGTGAAAGACAGTACGGATGTCGGTCCGGGGACGGGCGAAGATCCCGTCGTCAAAATCTGTGACGTCGGCGCCAAAAAATGCTCGGATGACAGCAAATCCCTGATGACGTGCGTCGCGAACAGCACTGGCAACGAATGGAAGAGCGAGTCGTGCGGCGCCATGACTTGTAATGCCGCCAAGTTGACGTGCGAAGCTACTTGTACGGACGCGTGCACTGAGAACGCCACGCAGTGTGCGTCGGGCAACAAGGCCACACAGGTCTGTAAGCGCGGTGCGAATGGTTGCACTGCCTGGACCAACGGTGACAGCTGTGCTCAGACCTGTAGCGCTGGTAAGTGCGCAGATTACTGCGGCGATGATTGCGAACCTTTCTCGATCGTCATTTTGCCAGATACACAGAATTACGTGCGCTACGACTCGGTCAAGACCGACACGACCTATCACAAACAGATGAACTGGATCGTCAAGAACATGAACACGTCGAAGTTGCCCAACCTCAAGCACGTCGTGCACATGGGTGACATCACGAACGACAATACCGACGTCCAGTGGAAGATCGCGAAAGACGCGCAGCAGATCCTCAAAGATAATGGCGTGTCATTCTCAGTCGTGAACGGCAACCACGACTACCGTATTTCGGGCAAGGTCGGTGGCCGCAGCAAGACCAAGTTTACAACCTACTTCCCGGAATCGTGGCTCAAAGGCATCAAGGGCTATGGCGGCATTTACGACGGTGCGAATACCTACATGAATTTCCGCGCCGGTAACCAGGATTACCTCGTTTTGAACCTGGAATTTGCGCCGCGTCAACAGACCATTTGTTGGGCGAACGACCTGCTTCAGAAGGCTGAAAACAAGAATAAGAAGGTCATCATTGCGACGCATGCAAACTTGTCGCATGATGCCAAATACAGTGGCAAGCCCAAGAACCAGTTTGTGGCGAACGGGGCGAGTGGCAGTGAGCTGTGGAATGAATTGACGTCGCGTCATTCGAACATCATGATGATCTTGAATGGCCACGTGGGCGATAGCGAGCATCGCACGGATAACGGCCTGAATGGCAACCCGGTTCAGCAGATCTTGACGGACTACCAGTTTGAGCGCAATTGCAGCGAATCGAAGCTTTCGTCCTGCACGAATCATTGCCGTCACGCGGTGAATGCGGGCAACGGTTGGTTGCGCGTTTTGACGTTTTATCCCAAGACGAACAAGGTCGAAGCGCGTACCGTGTCGGTGTTGTCAGGCAACAAGTCGCTGTTTTCGTCGCAGGGCACCGACCAGTTCTTTTGCTCGCCTATGTTCGACATGGCGAACAAGGGTAAAAGCTGCACCGATTGTGGCCAGTGGTATCCCAAAGCTCCGTCGGACGCGGCGCATCAGTTCGACCTGACGTTCGACTTCACGACGCCGAGCACCAACGTGTACAAGACGAACGGCTACCTTGGCTTTGTGCACCGCAACATTAATGCAACGAGCACGGGTGACCAGATCAATCCGGTGATCGCGACGAACAACACGGGACGTTCGGTCTTCGTTTGGCAGGACAACTCGAGTAGCGCCGACGGCAAACGCAGCGATGGCACGAACGACGCGCACGATATCTACGCGCGTATTATGCTGCCCGAAGCGTGTAATTACAGTGGTCATTCGGAACTCGTGATCAACGAAAAAACGGCTGGTCATCAGGAAGAACCCGATGTCGCGATGGATCAGAATGGCAACTTTGTCGTGGTCTGGACCGATGATAATGACAACAATGGTTCGACGCAGATCTACATGCGTGGCTTTAACGCTGACGGCACGCAGCGCTTTGCGACCAAGACCGTGAATACGGTCGATACGCGCAACCAGTACCAGCCGCACATCGCGATGGCGCCAGACGGGCAGTTCGCGGTCTCGTGGACCGACACGGCATCCAGCAAAGACACGCCTCAGATCAACGTGCGTGGCTTCAACGCCGACGGCTCGCAGGCCTTCGCTCAGCGCGCCGTCACCGATGCCGTGGCTGGCACACAGGTGCATTCCGACATCTTCATGGACAAAAATCACAATATCGTCGTCGTCTGGGAGGATGACGGGGATGCCAACGGCTCGACCCAGATCAAAATGCGCCTCATCAACGCCAATGGCACAAGCAAGACCGATGCGAAGACCGTCAACTCGGTGGCTTCGGGTAACCAGAACTCACCAAGTGTGTCGGGTCGGAGCGACGGGGCCGAATTTATGGTCGTTTGGCAGAACGTGGCTTCGTCGCAATACAGCATTATGGGGCGCACGTTCAACGCGGATGGTAAGCAGATCGACGCCGACTTCACGCTGTCTACCTCCGACACGGCTCAAAAAGTCACGGATCCGCAGGTCTGCATGAACGACAGTGCCAATGCCGTTGCTGTTTGGTACAACCCGACGACCAAAAATGTCGTGCGTCGACACTTCTCGGGCGGCAAACCCACGGGGTCGGCCGAGACCATCACGAATTCGCCCAGTAACGCATCGACCGATACCAACGCCTACGGTGCGCCGACTGCCAAAGCCTATCAGCCCGCCATCGCCTGTGTGCCTGGTGGCAATATCAGTATGGTCACGTTCGCCGATGACAATGATGGCAACGCCACTTTCGAAATTTTTGGCGTCGGGTTTAAGGTTAAATAACGCACGTCGTAGAGACGTGACGTGTCACGTGTCTACGACGTACGTGTCACGTGTCTACGACGCGCCGCCGTGGCTAAAATCTGTAAATTTGGCGGTTTTGGGTGTAAAAACGCATTGTCGCAATGACGCGACTTAGTTGGATCTCATAAAATCATGCATAAACGTAGAAGTGTTTTTAAAGATAATCCGGATCCCAATGACCCGATCGTGTTTGAGAAGATCATGTCGGTCATCACGGCACTGGGCGTGGATGGAATTCAGCTCGAACTTGTGAGTGACGAAACTTCGGAAGTCACGATGCTTCATCAGATCACGTGGAAAGCAAAGGATGACGAGCTTCAGACCGAGTTGGCGATCGTTCGCGATCTGCACGACGGCGTCTGTTACGCGACGATCTCGTCAAAACAGTCGTGGATCTCAAAACGGGCGCGTGAATTGTTCAACACCACGCTTGACTGCTACACGATCAACGAGTTGATCGAGCTCTGCCAAAAGCGTTTCTTTGATTCCAACCTGTTGATCTGTCTGGGGCTTTTGGGCCGCAAACCCGATAAGGATATGATCAAGACGATCGCGGCCGGGCTGGATCACGACTTGGCTGAAACACGCTACTGTGCTGCCCGTGCGGCTGCGATCACACAGTGGAATGCCTTTGTGCCCGATCTCGAAATGATGCTCAAAATGGAGACCGATCTTAGTGCTCGTGAAATGGCTGAACACGCTCTCGAAGTTTGCGAGCGTTCGCGCTAAAGTCATATTCAATTCCATAATATAGATACAGGAATGTCCCACCTGTAACTACATTATGCTACTAAAATCGATGTGGTGCCTCAAAATGAAGTGTCAAACGCCTTGAATTGGTATAAGAATCAATCGTTTGCGCGTTTTTACGCCGCGTTTTTATTATCTTATTCAAGGAGTAAATCATGACAGACATTGCCGCAGAGTCACTCGCGATAGCAAAACAGTGGGCCGCTGAACCGTTTGACGCCGATACGCGCGCTGAGGTTCAAAAACTGATCGATGCTAATGACATTGAGACCATCAAAAACCGCTTTGGTGCCAGCATGGTGTTTGGCACCGCCGGTCTTCGCGGTGTGATGGGCGCCGGCCGCACGATGATGAACGTTTACATGATCGCAAAAGCCACGCGCGCTTTGGCTCAGTGCCTCATCGAAGAATACGGTGATGAAGCCGTCAAACGCGGCGTCGTGGTCGGCTATGACTGCCGCCATAACTCCGAAAAGTTTGCTCACATGACCGCTGGTGTGCTCGCCGCTAACGGCATTAAGGTCTATCTCTACGACCGTTTGACGCCGACGAACCTCGTGCCCTTCGCCATTCGTATCAAAAAAGCCTTTGCGGGCGTCATGATCACGAGCTCTCACAATCCCAAAGTTTATAACGGTTACAAAGTCTTCTGGTCGAACGGCGCTCAGATCATCAGCCCTGTCGATGCTCAGGTCGCGTCCCGCATGGATAAACTCGGTGACATCGGCAATGACAGCATCAGTGTGAAAGATGGCATCGCAAAAGGCCTTATCGAGATGATGAGCGACGAAACCATCGACGCCTACACCGACTGGGTCGTCAAGAGCGCAGTCCACACGGGCAAGACCGACGTCGATATCATCTATACACCGCTTGGGGGCACTGGCTGGGCTTGCGCAAAAGCCTCGTTCGAAAAAGCCGGTTTCAAGAAAGTCCGCGTCGTTGAAGAGGAAAAAACGCCGTCCGGCGACTTCGCTGGACTCGATGCACCTAACCCCGAACGCGCTGACACTTGGCCGCGCGCACTCAAAATGGCCAAAGAAGTCAACGCAGAGATCGTCCTTGCCAACGACGGTGATGCAGATCGACTCGGTGTCGCTATCCCCGTCAACGGCGAATACAAAGTTCTCGGCGGCAACATGATCGGCGCCCTCATGCTCAACTACATCATCGAAAACCTCGCTGACGACAAGCGCAACACCGATTCCTTCGCCATCTGCTCCGTCGTGTCAAGCCCGCTCACTCGCGCTATCTGCGAAAACGCCGGCGTCGACTTCCAGGAGACGCTCACCGGCTTCAAATGGATGGGCAACGTCGCTGACGAACGCGTCAAACGCGGTCAGAACTTCCTCTTCGCCTACGAAGAAGCCTTCGGTTTCACCTACTCCGACGCCCGCGACAAAGACGGTATCATCTCCGTATTGCTCCTCGCCGAACTCGCCGCTGATTGCAAAGCCAAAGGCAAACGCGTTATCGACGTCCTCGACGAAATCTACATCAAAAACGGCATTCACTGCGAAGACGCCGCAGAGCGCTTTTATGAAGGCCTCTCGGGCAAAGAAACCATGGCTGGCGTGCTCGCTAACCTCCGTAACAACCCTCCCGCTGCCATCGCCGGCATCGACGTCGCCCGCGTCCGCGACCTCCTCAACTCCAACACACGCGATCTTAAATCCGGTGAAGTCGTCCCCGTCATCCATCTCCCAAAACAAGATATGCTGACTTTCTACCTCGCCGATAACTCCTGGATCTCGCTCCGTCCGTCCGGCACCGAGCCGAAACTCAAAGCATACCTCGGCGTCATCGGCGGCGCGTCCCGCGAAGACTACCCCGTCATTAAAGCTGCTCTTGAGGTCAAACTCGCCCGTATTAAGGCTGCGGTTAAGGAAATGCTGTAATTTATATAATTATATATAGGCGCCGGCTATTCGGCTTTGCCGAATACGCCTTAGCGCCGCTCGCCTATATACAAAAAAACGCGCTTTCAGCGCGTTTTTTTTGTATATACGGCTCGCTACCTCCGCTATTGCCTGCGGCAATACGCAGAGGTATTCATTATGTACGTGTCGATGAACGATGTTCATCATTTCGATTGTGGATTAATCTGGAGAAAAGCTTATGTTTGGTGCAATCATTGGCGATATTGTTGGTTCCCGATTCGAGTTTAATAATATTAAAACGAAAGACTTTGAGCTATTTTCAGATCAATGTTCACCAACGGATGACAGCATCATGACGTTGGCGATCGCCAAATCTTTTGTTGAAGGTCTGGAGTTTTCATATTTCACAATGGAATGCGAAAAATGCCGGCTCATTCGAGAAAAAGCGGTGAAATGGATGCGGGAATTAGGCCTGCGGTACCCGAATGCAGGTTATGGCGGCACATTCTGGAAATGGCTTCATGGTGAGATTACACAACCCTATCATAGCTATGGAAACGGTGCTGCCATGCGCGTCAGTGCGTGTGCACATGTCGCACAGTCTCTCGAAGAAGCCATCACCTATGCTGGTCTTGTAACCAGGCTCACTCATGATCATCCTGAGGGACAAAAAGGTGCAGAAGCCACAACGGTCGCGATTTATATGGCGCTGCACGGGGCTTCAAAGGATGAGATCGGACAGGCTATTCATAAACGCTATTATTCTATGAATTTCACACTCGATCAGATACGAAATACGTATGAATATGACGTCAGTTGTCAGGGAAGCGTCCCACAAGCCATCAAGGCTTTTCTTGAATCGACGAGTTTTGAAGATGCTATTCGAAATGCCATTTCTATTGGTGGAGACAGCGACACGATCGGTGCCATTACCGGTTCTATCGCTGAAGCGTATTATGGTATCCCGTCTAAGATTCGCGCTCAGGCACTCACGTATCTCGATTTAAATATGCTCGACATTCTCAACGCTTTTATGGCGATCTATGAGGGAAAAGATGTCATGGGGACACCCATGCTTTCCGGAATATTTAGAGAAAAACCATCGGGGTGGGGATATAGAGGCGATCCACTCTTTTGGCGCCATTTGGCATATTATTTCTCTGATATTGAACTGCCTTATTCACCCGACAAATTAGAGAATGACATTAAAAATCAATTTTTATTACTAACAGGCAACGAAATGGCGCCTCAAGCCAACTGCTACGTCGAGAAATATGATCCGCTCAAAGGACAAGGCGGTATGTCTGCGGGGTGTATTTGCCCCGAATGGTGGCTCGACAAGATTATTCCAATGTTAAAAGAAAGAATTTTGCGCGCAGAGTGTCGTAAATGATTGCATAAAATTCGATAATTCGTCACCAACAACCTAGGCGAAGCAAAAAATAGTACGCAAAGCGCCCAGTCCTTCGCCTGTTATGGTTGTGGACATGGTTAAAGAAATGACATATCAACGGCATCCAGCCGCAGTTTTGAGCACTCCATTACACCGCAGCTATGCGCTTTCGCGCATAGCCTCGGTTATGCAAAACATCGGCTTTCAGCCGAAAGTGTTTTGTTCACATGAACTATGGCCAGAACAATAGGTCTATTGGATTCCGAATTCCAAAAACATCTGGTAGGGCAACAGATCGGTGATCTCGCGATCGAGCTTAAGACCGGCCTTGTCGGCGATGTCGAGTATTTTGGCACGTGGCACCTTAGCCTGTTCGGGCGGGCCATTGGGAATGTCGCCTTCCTTGAATTCGATCAGGTAGAGCTTGGCATGGGCGGGTAACTGTTTGACGATGCCGCGCATCCAGTCGACTGGGTCGGGAATGTGGTGCAAAACGTCGCTAATAAAGACAACATCGACGTTTTCAGGCACTTCTGGGTGCGCCGCGTCGATCAACATCACTTTGATGTTGGACACGTTTTGTAGCATTGACGTGTGGTGGATGTGACGAATCATTTCTGGCTCGACGTCGGCAGCAAACACGACGCCCTGTGGCACTGCCTTGGCCAGTGGGAACGAGAAGTAGCCTGATCCGGCACCCAGATCGAGGATGCGTTCGGAACCAGTCAGATTGAGCGCAGCCACGACTTCGTTCGGTTTTTGCCAAATCACACGGTCTTCGCGCTCCAAAAACTGGATGTAGGCTTCCATCTGTTCGAAGGGTTTCATCTTCGTTGGATCGAGGCCCATTTTGTGAAACGGGCAGTCGACCGGCGGATGCATTGGGTCATGCACCATTGGCGCGGTGGCCGCGTCGGCTTGTTTTGCCGCGTCGGCTTGTTTTGTCGCGTCGGCTTGTTTTGCCGCGTCGGCTTGTTCGGCGACGGCAGTAGCTGGTTGCGCCGACGTGTCTGCCGCTGGTTGATTCGTTTTGGACTGGCATCCTGTCAGGGACAAGCTGAGTGCCAAGGCGCCCATCACGACTTTCGATTTTAACATGTTTTCTCCTATTTCACTGGTTGATCGCCATCATTGAATGTACTTCACCGGATTGGCTGACGGCATCAACAGGTTAACGTAAGAAAACATAGATAATATTTCAACAATTTTAAATCGCGTCCGCTCGCCCAACCTCAGCCTGATTGTCTTCGGCTCGCTACGGCTGATAGGTTTTGAATTTTTGATCAGACAAAGCACTCTCAGGTGAGTTGTAATGCCAAAAAAAGCTCGCCCATGAGGGCGAGCTTTTAAAGATTAGCCGCTTAGGGTACCAATGAATTAGATACCTATAACTTCACCATTAGGACAAGTTTGTCCATCCTTCCATTCACCATTTACACAATTCTGAATCCTTTTACCGTCAGAAGCGCACTGAGAAGTACCAGACGTACACTGGTCAGCCTTATTGTCGTTTTCTTCTATACAGGCAGAATTTTCACATCGATTACTACATACGTTTACCTCTTTCCACGCGCCGTCTGAACATGTATAGAGGGTTTTGCCATCATCACCGCATTTATTCGATGGTTCCAAACATATACGGTCTTCATCGTTAACCTTGGCAAAATAATATGCAAAACGCCCAGTCCTTCGCCTGTTATTGGTGTGGACTTAATTAAAGAAACGACATAGAGGCTGGTCTCCAGCTGCAGAATTAGGTGGAGATTCTACCCGGAGCTATGCGCTTTCGCGCATACCCGAGGCTATGCGCTTTCGCGCATAGCCTCGGGTATGCAAGACATCTGGATTCCAGACGATTGAATATTCACATTAACAATGACCGAAACAATAGGACTGCGCTGAGTTGTAATTGTCAGTCAAATGTTAGCCTAGAATTTATATCCCATATAAAAATTTAGAGACATCCAGGGGGAGACTCTTGAATAACTATGGTGGGTTTTGTTGGTAGAGATTATATCGCCGAATTGATTATAATAATAATCATAGTCAGTGTCTCGTTCTTTGTAGATAATAAGCGGAACATCTATTCCTAGTCCGAGTAGGACATGATTGTCAACGAACCAGTCAACACGCATTTCGGGTTTGACTGTAAATCTGACAACCTTATTACTATTATCTATATCTTCGTCATCAAACAAAAAGTCATCATAATTACCGAATGCCTTAATAAGGCCAACGCCCAGGCCAAAACTCACGCGGAAGTTTCCTGAATAAACGTGAAGCATGGGAACGACAGCCCAATCAAACGTATCAGGATATGGAAAACGAAGGCTGAAATCCGTATATAAGCCAAAACTGAGACCATCTGCAGACGGAATATTAAACTGATAACCAGCCGATAAACGAATATTCATAGCGGCGATCATACCGTACCCCAACCCCAAGTCGAAGGTAAAACCTGATTCACCAATGTCTGTCAGGCTGGCAGATTCATTGTCAACTTCCGTTGGAACTTCAATTTGGGGATTTGCCTGGCTTGCTTTGGTGAAACACAAGGTTTCATTGGTATTGGGATCGATGACCGTCTGCATTCCGGCTGGACATGCTGTTTGGGCAAATGCTACTGAACATAAGCAGAGACTTAACATCAATGCTGAAATCAGGAATATAAACTGAGTTTTCATAGGACGATTCTCCGCTTAAAATTTGTATCCAATATGCAGGTCGAAGTTGACCATGGGAATTGTTTCGACAGATCCGTGATCATTCTTATTTTCATCACAATATTCTACAAAAACTACCGGAATGTCGACTGTAAATCCCCAAAAAGCTTTTTGTGATAAAAACCAATCAAAGCTTATAACAGGACGGAACATAAAACCGTAATCTTTTTCTAGACCATAATCATCATTAATATGAGAAAGAGGCCAATCATCGTTTAGTTCGTGATTCCACGCAGATAATCCAAGTCCTAACCCAACTGAAAAGCGAAATATTCCTTTTGAAATATGTAATGTCGGCGTCAAGGTGATATCAACATCAAATAAGGGTTCATCGCCTGTTTTGAAATTCGAGATGAGATACAACCCAAAGGTCGAGAGAGAACTATTCATAGAAAATTGATAGCCGAGGCTGAGCTTAAAATTGACGTCGGCGATCATACCGTATCCCAACCCTAAATCGAACTGGAAGCCGCTTTGCATAAGGCTGTCGTGAATGATTTCAGATCTAGACTTGGGTGTTATGGGCATAGAGACTGCGTCGTTATTGTTGTCAGCCAGCGGAGCGGGAGTGGCCGTTTCTTGAGCTGCATCTTCAACAGCGTCATTCGCATCGATTTCTGGCTGTTGATCTGACTGAATTTCTAAGTTGTCGGAATCATCGGACTCAACCATCGTGTCAGACGCGACCTGGTTCTCCAGTTGCGCGGATGGCAGACATACGAGTTGAGATGTCTCAATATTGACAAAACCAACGGTTCCCTCTGGACAAACCTCTTCAGCCATAGCTGCATGAGGTAATAACAGTGCAATGATCAATGCTGGTAATGAAAGTTTATGGTGCATGGTGAACTCCGGAACTAAGCATACGTCATTCGCATGATGACACAGGGCTGACGAGCTAACGAGAGTTAAAGCATCAAGCGGCCCTACGGCTTGAATCAACGTACGCTTTGTGGAAAAGCGTTAGATGAAACGTTGTTGAGAACGATTCACGGGGAACACGTCATTGCAAAATTGCGTGCCAAACCACTGATTTGTTGTGGCTGAATGAAAAAAAACAGAATTATGGGAATACTTTAAGAATACACAGAGATTCACGCATATCTGAAAGGCGCATTGGCTTTGAATCAGGGTGTATGGATACTCAAGCTAATATGATTTGGGGTAAAACTACCCCATTATTATTGGCACTTGGGTGGGGAATGTACCCCAACGGCTCTTCGATTTTAAAAACTGATTTTTCTTGTTGACTTACGGCCAAAGGCGAGTGATATCGTACTTGTTGTTCATCTAAACAGATGATCAAGTGGTAGCGTAACACGGAGCGTTGAAGCGGTTTATGGCAGAATCCATCAATATTCAAAAGAAGTACAAGGACAGGTTGTTCACGTTTATTTTTGGCAGCAACAAAGTTTGGGCTTTGAGTCTGTATAATGCCGTAAACGGTACGAACTACGACAACCCGAATGACATTCAGTTTACGACGATACAGACAGTCCTGTATCTGGGCATGCACAATGATGTATCACTGATCATTGACAATCAGTTGGCGTTGTTTGAGCAACAGGCGTCGTACAATCCCAATATGCCGCTTCGTTTTTTGCAATATGCGGGAAACCTTTACGAACAATACATAAGACAGCACAGACTCAACAAAATGGGCTCAAAGCAGATACAGCTTCCGATACCGAGCTGTATCGTCTTTTACAACGGTATCAAGGATGTGCCTGACAAAGTTCTTTTGCGACTGAGCGATGCTTTTCCCAAAGGCGTTGATACTGACATTGAAGTGACGGTGCACATGATCAATATCAATCAAGGTCGCAACACATCCATGATTCAAACGTGCAGACCGCTATATGAATACACATGGATTATTGATAATGTGCGAAAAAAAGATAAAATGACGATCGGCGAGGCGGTCGACTCGGTCATTCAGTCACTGCCCAACGAGTTTGAACTCTATCCATTTCTAACAGCACATAGAGCGGAGGTACTCGGTATGCTTTTGGAAGAATATGATGAAGAATATACGATGAACCTCTTCAGAGAAGAAGGAAGAGAAGAAGGCATTGATATCGGCAAAGCTATTTTTGCCATAGAGATGGTCAAAGACAATCAATTGTCGATCTCTGATGCCGCGCGCCGACTTGGTGTTTCTGAAGCTCAGCTCCTTAAACTCATGAATGAAAATCCACTGCAGTAATGTATAGTGAGAATGCTTGGTATGCATTTGGAATACATCTGATAAGGTGTTTGTTGACGCTTACTCAGAAACATACGCAAATAATTGCTTGAATCTTAATATATTGAGCGTGTCGTTTTGTTTGGTTAGTGTGTTTTGGGTGAATTGGTTGGACCCCAAGATGGACATCAGTTTACAACCTATTATCAACAAGGAGTTTTATGAAGAAGGTTAGTTTAGCAATTTCGATTTTAGTCTTACTATGTGGCTATGGCTGCGATGATAATGATGTCTCCAATGAACAATTGACATGTATGTCTGACCTTGACTGCGCGAACAACTCTTCTGGAAAGACCAAGTGTGATTTGACGAACAACGTTTGCGTCACGCCCGATCCAGTGACCCAGCCAGGTTGCCATTCTGACCTTGACTGCGCGAACAACTCTTCTGGAAAGACCAAGTGTGATTTGACGAACAACGTTTGCGTCACGCCCGATCCAGTGACCCAGCCAGGTTGCCATTAAGTCGGATCGTAGCCATGTCGTTCTGTGAGCCA
>JAZUKH010000047.1:0-3662 GCA_045643185.1 Myxococcota bacterium
TCGAAGCCGAAGGCAAGACAGGCACGGTTGATATGGGCTTTCTTTTTTTGCCCGCGCGGGCAGTTTGGCTGAGCTGTAACCCTTTTTCATCCAGGATGAATGGTTTTAAGTTGTGAAAAGGACTGATTTAGGCTAAAAATCGATAGTTTTGTGGGGCTTTTCGTTTTTTGAGGTAGTCAAGAATGAATTTCCAGTCAGGTAAGACACAAGCCATTGATCTGGACGAACTTCAGGTAGAAACCGCCAATCGTCCGTCCGAATACAAAGAAAGGGATGAGTTTGAGCCAGAAAAGTGGCACGATGATCCCTGGGCAAGCACAGAAGAAAGTCGTAAACGACGTCGTTGGGCCGAAGACGACAAATGGGCTGGCGACGATGAAGAATCTCGTCAACAACAAACGGCTGAACGGTGGGACGTCGAAGAAGATGCCTTGAAAGCCGGCTGGAAAGCACCAAAACGCGGTGATCAGCTTGAGGCCAATGAAGGCTGGGACGACTGGGGCAACTTTGGTGGTGCACCAAAACAACTCGACGAAGAAACTGAAAGTAAGGAATTCGGCGGATACAGACGAGTTCAGGCTGCTTCACAATACGCCGTGGCTGACAACAGCAACTATGTTGACGGCCGTCAAAATCGTGATGACCTCTATCGACAAAAAGAAACGTTCGGTACGGCTGGACTCAAAGAACGACGTGGCGATCCCTACGCACAACAGCCCTCGGTCGACCTGGAAGCCATGCCCGAAATGAAACCCGTCGACGAGTGGATTCCTGATACTCCCAATGCCTTATCCAAAGATAGTGCACCTGAACAAGTGCCGGAGGATGATGTGAAAGCTGCAAAACTTAGCAATGTACAGGCAGGTGACGACATTCCTGGCGTTACTAGAGCCTCGGTCATCGTTTTCCAGATTCCCGATCCCCAAACCAATATTCAAGCCGATCCCGTCATTTGTGAACTCAAAAAAACAGTCACAACTTTCGGACGCGCCGAAGATAACATGGTCGTCATCAACGACCAGTACACCAGCCGTCACCACATCTCCATCAATTATGTGAGCGGCAAGTTCGAAATGGTCGCCATCAGCCAGGACAACCTGACTCAGGTCAACAGTTATCCTGCTGTTCACGTCATTCTCAAAAATGAAGACCAGATCGAGATCGGTGCCACGCGAATCAAATTTATCGTCGGCCCCATCTCCGATGCGCACATGCAGATGACGGCACCAAAAAATGGCGTTCCCATGCACATTGGCATGCCACCGGAACGCATCAGTTCACCTCGAACCACTCGAAAAAATCTTTATATCCTCATCGCCATCGTTTCGACGATCATTCTGATCATGATCATCGGCGTTATCATCATGCTCGTCGGCAAATCACACGACAAAGCACAGCCCAAAGTCGCCGAGATCTCGCAATCGGCTCAAGATGATGCGGATGATAAAAATAAAGGCGAAGAGGACAACAACGATAGTGATGATGCTGAGTCAGATCAAGCCGCTGACGCCGTCGAGCTGGCTGATGAAGACAAAACGGTTGTCGAATCCTTGTCTGAAGCGCTCGCCCAAGGGGCTGGAGAACAATTCGGAACCAACAGCACGATTTCAGGAAGCCGCGTACGCATTTCCGTAAAAACGACGCCCGAGGGCGCAAAGATCTTTAACGCCGACGGTTCCTTCCGTGGCACGACGCCATACGAGATCGAAGAAGTCGTTGCCAATAATCGCGAAGAAACTTGGACGATTCGTTACGACGACTACAAAGAAGTCACCGAAACCATCAATCTCAAAGACGGGGTCTCGCTCGATCTCACGCTGGAACCCGAAGTGGTCGAAGCCCCTGTCGTCGAAGAACCCAAGCCCGCGCCCAAAAAACCAGCGGCCAAAAAAGCCCCAGCCAAGAAAAAACCGGCTAATAAAAACAAAACAACGAGTGGCGGAAAGAAAGGCGCTCGCCGAATCCTCCTCTAACTTTACAAATTTCCCTTACAAGGCGCTCATTTGAGCGCCTTTTTTATGCCAATCGTGGATTTATGAAACCAAATTCCAAAATTGCTCCGATTCAAAATCTGATCTTACGCGCCCAAGCGAATGCCGAAGTCCGCCACTTTTTTGAAGAAGCCGGCTATCTTGAGATCGAGACCGCTTCGATGCGCCCTACAACCGCGACGGATCTCTACATCCAAAGCTTTGACACGCAAACGGTCGAAAACGAAACGCGCTATTTCCAAACATCACCAGAATTTGCGCACAAAATCTTTTTGGCGACCTACCGTCGACCGATCTTCGAAATGGCGCGCGTCTATCGCAAGGAACTACACGGCCACCTGCATCGCAGTGAGTTTTCACTCGTCGAATGGTACAAACCGGAAGCCGATTATCGCGACATGATGACCGAGACAGAAGCCCTGATCCGTCGCGTCTCTGCGTGTTTAGGCGCAAAGACCTGGCACTCCGACGCACGCAAGGTCGGCTGCACGATCCCCATCACAGACGAGCCTTTCGAGCGCCTCACCGTAAACGAAGCCTTCAAACGGCACGCAGGCTTTGAGCCAATCGGCATGACCCGCGAAGAACTCATCGACGCCACACGCAAAGCAGGTTGCCGCGTCGAAGACAACTATTCGTGGGACGATGCTTTTTTCTACGGCCTCATGGAACTCGTCGAACCCCACCTCGGCATGGATCATCCCACCTACCTTTGCGATTATCCCGCGCAAATGGCCAGCCTCGCCATGGTTCGCGGCGAAGGCCCAACCGCCGTCGCAGAACGCTTCGAACTCTACATTTGTGGCATCGAACTCTGCAATGGCTATTCAGAACTCAACGACCCCGACGAACTGCGCCACCGTTTTGAACTCGACAATGAAGCGCGCCGCCAAAAAGGCATTGAACAACTGCCCATCGACGAAGACCTGCTCGAAGCCCTGCCCCACCTGGGCAAGCTCGGCGGCAATGCCATGGGCTTCGAACGCCTGTTAATGATCTGCCTCGGCGAAAGCGACATGAGCCAGGTCCGTATCGACGTGTAGCTTCAAATCACAAGCAACATTAATTATGTTATGAGGGGGAAGTTTCCCCCTGAGCCGCTATTTGACAATGACGCGGTAGAGACGCCCGGACCGGACGTCTCTACCGCGTCATTGCCAAATACCCGTCTACCCCCTCGCCTGGCAGGGTCCATAACCGAGTGACACCCTAAAACGCGTCGTGTTTTCGACGACGCACACTGGTGAATTCTTCCGTCGTGTTTTTTGCCACGACCTCGTAGAGGATGGCCATCTTATCCTTGGCTGCACGCAGAATACGACCAAGGCGCTGAACGTGTTCACGCACTGAGCCAGAACCGGAAAGAACGATCGCGACATTTGCCGCAGGTATATCAACGCCTTCGTTCAAGACTTTGCTGGTCACAATGACCGGAAATGTACCATCGTTAAACCCAGCAAGAATGGCCTGACGTTCTTTGACCGGTGTGTGATGCGTCATAGCCGGCAAAAGATACTCACGGCTCAAACGATAAACCGTGGCGTTGTCGGCCGTAAAGATGATGGTGCGGTCGCCGCGATGCTGCTCAAGCAGCTTTTCGAGTAACGCCATTTTTTGGTGACAATGTTGCGTGATCTCGCGCTGAAACCGTTGGGCATGCAATGCCGCACG
>JAZUKH010000048.1:0-8679 GCA_045643185.1 Myxococcota bacterium
TGGTGCACGAACCCTCGCAGGTGCGCGACGTCTTGTCCATTCCCAACAACGAATGCCTCGTCTATCTCGTCAACAGCGAGAACCGCCTCGACTTTCTCTACTTCAACAATTTGTGCATCACGACCGGTATGCCGACCGCATACGTTTCGAATGGCTCAAGCAAGCGACATTACGGCACTTGGGGATCACGCATCCGCGCCTTTTTTGGGCGATACAACAAGGAAGACAATCTGGATTCGATCGTTCAAGCGATTCGCGAACACCGACCAGCCCTGATTTTTCTTAATCAATACGGGCTTAAGGAGCGAGAAAAGCAGACGTTCACCGAAAACTTGTTGAATCACCTCATCAAGTTGACTCAAAACGAGCCGGGCACCAAGATCCATCTTGTGCCCGTGGGCATCATTTGGGAACGCCGAGCTAAGACGTACAACCACACGATTTTGAACGACATCTATGGCACGCCGACGCGTCCCAGCAGTGTAAGACGCTTTTTTGCCGCGGTGCCTGGTTTCTTCCAGCTATTTTTTAAGATCGGCCAGCCTCAGTGCCTGATCCATCACGAAGTTCTGAGTAAGGACTCGGCTTACAAATCGGGAGCCGAATTGCGCACCGCACTCGTCGATGACATCGACCGGATGCATCGCCAAGTCAATGGGCCGACGGTCAAACCGCATCAGCAGCTCATGCGTGAAATACTCGACAGCGAACCTTTCCGCAACGAATTGCGCGCCATTCAGCAGTCAACGGAACAAAGCGAAGAAGAACTCGTCGGCGAAGCCAGAAAGATCCTCGAAAAAACGTCGTCCAAATTTTCGTTTTTGATGATCAAACTGTTGTGTACTTTCCTAACACCGCTTTTTGCGTTCCTCTATCACGGGCTTTATTTCGACCCCGAAAAGCTGAACGAAATCCGTGAACTCTCCAAAACGAACCGCCTCATCTTCATTCCGAGCCACAAGAGCCACATCGACTACCTGGTTTTGAGCGTCGTGATGTTTCAGCATGGTATGATTCCTCCGCACATAGCAGCGGGAGAAAACCTCAACTTCTTTTTGATCGGCAGCATTCTGCGCCGAGGCGGTGCGTTCTTCATCAAACGCACGTTCAAAGGCGAACAACTTTATGCAACCTGTCTGAAACACTACATCGGCAAGATTCTCGCGGAGGGCTACCCGATCGAGTTCTTTATTGAAGGCGGCCGTTCGCGCACCGGTCAAGTTTTGCCGCCCAAATACGGCATTCTGCGCATGATCGCCCAGGCAGTTCAGGCCGACATGAACCGTCCTGTCCTCATCATTCCGTGCGCGATCACCTACGAAAAAGTTATTGAAGACCTCGCCTACAAAAAAGAGCAGGAAGGCGGCAAAAAAGAAAAAGAAAGCATCGCCGGCCTGATCAAGACGACCAAACTATTATTCAGCAAATACGGCCAGCTCTACGTTTCGTTCGCCGACCCGATCGATTTCAATGCGTCGATCAAACCACCTTCGGATATGCGCCCTGAGCAGACAGATGAAACATTTACGCGTCAGATCGATGCCATGGCGAGTGAACTCATGCAGCGCATTAACCAGGTATCAACGATCACGACGAGTTCGCTTTTCAGCGCGGCGCTGCTCAATCAGCCCGTCAACGCGATGCCGTTCTCGCAGTTGCTCTCAGAAGCCGCGTTTTTCCTCAATTTGTTGATCGAACGCGGTGCCCAGATCTCACCCGTTCTTCAAACTGGCCTCGCAGCCAACCGCGCTACGCTCAGAGCCATCACTTCTGAGGATGCCACACAAACGCCGTCGCAACAAATGCCCAGTCAGCTCGAATCCATAGCGAATATGCTGCGCGACCCCATGAATGAGACCATCAAGCTCTTCAAAAAGAATGGCGACGTTCGTCAAAAAGGTCCCAAAGACGCGCCAACGATCGAGATCGCAAAAGATGGCCGTCTCCAAATGTCTTTTTACAAAAACATTCTTTTATTCGCGATCATCGACGACATCTATTTTGCCCTCGCCCTGAGCTGTACGGAGGAGATGAATCGGTCGCGTGAAACCATCGCAGAACGCTTTATCGATATTCAGGATCTCTTCAAAATTGAGTTCAACATGATCCGTCCCGACCAGATTTTTGACGAAAGCATTCGCCGCTTCATTGCACGCAGCTGGATCAACATCGACGACAGCGGTTTCATCACGATTCAAAATGAAGGCACCATCGCGATCAAAACGCTCACCCGTTGTTTCGCGCCACACATTCAAAGCTACAAGATCGTCTTCAATGCCCTCGAAAAGCTCGAAAACAGCATCGCCGAGCCCACGCTCATCGAACAGATCATGGCAACGACACAAAGTGACATCGAAGCGGGCACGATCCTTCCGGAATCACGCTCCCAGGTCATGTTCTCGCACGCGATCCAACGTCTTACGGCGCTCAAGTGCCTCAGTGTCTCATACGATACGGATGCCAAAAAAGCCGTCAAGATCCTCAAAGTGGAAAAAGCCCTTCCCAAGTTTTGTCTTTTCTAGCACGCTATCGCGCAGAACGGCATTTGTTTGGTCATTCGCCTCGACAGCCATACCAAGTTAGTTTTATGTAACCCAGGTTGCCAGCGCCTCCGCGCGTCTGGCGCCTCCAAACCTTCTCCAGCAACACCAGGTGCCCTGAATGTACGCCATTGAAGATACCAAAAACATGTCGAGAGCGCTTCGACACGCCGAATACGACAAGTTTAAATCCCTGATCAAGACTGATGAACGCTTTATGTCCTGGCTCGATGACCTGGCCGCGCATCGCAGCGAAAAGATTTTGTTTGAGTGGATCGATGCTGGCTATATTTCGGCGCCGCTCAACGACGTTGAGTCGATCTTTATCGCGGCCGTCGGCGACGACCTGATCGAGCAAAAAAACATGGTAGCCGCTTTTGCCTGTCTGACGAGTTTGCCCGACTCGACCAAGGCACTCAAAAAACGCCATCAGTGCTTTTTTACAGAGGTTGGTTCGCGTCCCAACATGACGATCGAAGACAAGTTTCATCAACGCGCCGTGCAATTTTACGAAAGCAACCTCGTTTTACACGCTGACGATCCGTCGTGGCAGGATGCGCTAGACTATCACAAGTTAGCACTCGCCCACTTTGACCAGCAGCAACTGAGTGAAGTGCGCGAAGCGCGTCACGGAAGTTTCGCCAAAACGACGAAACTTGGCCGCATTTTGTTGCTGCTTGACGCGCTTGAACGCCAAAACTGGTCGGAGGTCGAAGAACACGCCTGTGTGCTTCAACACGGCATGCGTGAAAGCGACGTGTTTGCGTGGCTCGCCTGGTTGAGCCATGCGATCCAGTTGGGTGCTACGCCTGGTGAGATCGATCTTCACGTGGCCTGGAGCGCCCTGTTTTGGCCGCATTTTAGCGATCCACTCGGTTTGAGCGCGAAGATCAGCCAATGTTTCCCGAACGCGGCCACGCTGCTGGTCGACAAAGACAACCCAGCCAATTTTGACACGATCCTCGACGCGTCAAACGACAAACTGCCAACGAGCGTGATCCTTCGCGCCATGTTGATCGACGACGCCAAGACCGTGACGGCCCACTGTGACGTGCTCGACCAGCTCACGCCGCTCGTCGGCGTGCTCGTCGGCACCTGGCTCGACATCATGAACGAGCCCGACCGGCTCATTCAAACCATCCGAACCGCGTTGCGCCAGCATCCGACCTGGTTTTGCCTATACAACCTGGCCTTCTCGCACGCGCTCGTGTCGGCCAACGACAAGTCGAACCTGGCACGCGAGCTCTTCCCATACGCCCAGGACGGCGTCGACGTGCTGCGCCTGCACCCGTCCGTGACCGAAAACACGTTTTCCGAAGTCGAGTTGGCCTACATTCACCTCGACCGATCGAACAACGACGCGTTGAGCGACCAACCAGGCGATGCCGTCATGCAAACCAGCTCTGACAAGCAGTCCCTTGCCAAGTCAAAACGGAGCCCGGTGATCATCCTTGGCGTGTTGATCCTTCTTATCATACTCGGTTTTCTCATTTTTAGCCCGTAGGGCGCCCAAACGCCATGTCTTTTTCCCGCGATGTTCGCGAAACAGGGCGCCGTATTTCGCAACGCGAAATAGGCGACCGCGACGGGCGTATCGCGCAGCGATAGCCCGCGCCCCCCAAAATAAAACGCCTCAAATGGCTCTTACCCAATGACAAAATATGATCAGTATCAGAAATTTTAAGGAAATTCCCTACGACGAACTTGAAGCGCTCAACCTCGAGGCCAAGGCCGACGTGCAGAACCACGTCGACGACGACAAACTGCGCGAGAAATACCTGCGCTACCTGCATGACGAACGTCAGCTTAAGGCTGTGACCGTGTGTTTTTCGGACCTCGAAGGCCGTTTTCACATGTTGGATTACGACAAAAAATTCCTTGAGCGGTCGCACGCCGCGCTCACCTTTGATGGCTCGTCCATCCACGGTTTTTCGCAGCAACGCGAGTCGGATCTGTGCCTTTCGATCGACTGGGGTAGTTTTAGATGGCTGCCGAGCGATATTTTTGGGCCCGGCAAGGTCATGGTTTTTGGGCTCGTGCAGGACACGAACGGGCAACCCTATGCCGGTGACACGCGAAGCGTCCTCAAAAAATACACGAGCGATCTCATCCAAAAGGGCTACAACGCGCAGATCGCCTTTGAAGTCGAAGGATTTTTGTTTAAAGGCATCGACGCCGAACAGAATTTTCAGGCCGACCACGGTTTTGATTACGTTTCGGACGGCGGCTATTTTCACACGCTGCCGAACAGTCCGCTCAAGCTGTTCATCGACCACTTTGCTGAGGCCCAGCGCGCGCTCGGTTTCGAAAACGAGAAGGATCACCCGGAAGTCGCCCCGTCGCAGTTCGAATTGAACTACCGTTGCGCCGAAGCGCTCGTCGCGTGTGACCAGGTCCAGCTCTACAAGCTGCTTGCTCGCCAAATCGCCGCGATGTCGGGGCTGACAGCCTCGTTTTTGCCCAAACCCATGATGAAGGTCAACGGTTCGGGCATGCACGCCAACTTTTCGGTCATGCACGACGGCAAAAACCTCATGTATGATCCTGCGGGCGAGGCGCACATGTCAAAATTCGGCTGGGGCGTCGTCGACAAATTGCTGTATCATGCGCGTGATTTCTGCCTGATCGCCAACAGCTCGGTCAACAGTTACCGACGCCTTGACCCGAATTTTGAAGCGCCGAACGCGATCCGCGTGTCGTCGAACGACCGCAGCGCCATCATTCGTCTGCCGAAATGCAACGAACGCACGTCGCGCTTCGAATTGCGCTCCGTCGGACCAGACGCCAACCCCTATTTGCTCATTTACACCATGCTCAGACTCGCCATGGAAGACTACCCCGGCATTCGTCCGGAAGACCGAACCAACGAGACCAACAAGTTGCCGGGCAACATCTACGACGCCATCGCCGACTTCGAAGCATCACAGACCATGCGTGAGTTGCTTGGACCGGCCATTTTTGACAAGTTCCTGATGCTCAAAAAGCTCGTCGCCAACCGCTCACCCAAAGACCTCGGCACCCGCATCAAACGCGGTGAGATCGTCTTCCACCATGAGATCGTCAACCAGTCACTCTGGACGGATTTCTAAAACAAGGTCTGATCATTATATAAAAAAAGCCTGAGTTATATGACCCAGGCTTTTTTTGTTATCAGAAGAAGTATAGATTAAATATCGTTCGGTTCGATCGTAATACTCTTAATCTGAATCGGATTAGTACCAGTACCACCATGTTTGATCGTCACCGTGGATGTTCCTTCAGAGGTAACATAAACCGGATCGATCGTTAAATCTGTAGTTTTTGCAGTAGCGATATATGGTTTAGGATTTTTTCCATCCGTAATCAATAAAGGATTAATATCAAATTTATCAGTACCTATCTGCCAAGTAACATTCACTTTTAACCCACTTTTCAAACCAGAAATCACGATTTCGCCTGCAGGCGTTGTTGACGACTTCATATTTGCTGTGCTTCCAATTTGTGCACTTAAATTAGAAATCGTTACAACAGCGCCATTATAATATGTTAATGTAAAGTCTTTCTTTGTACCTTTACTGTCATCACATGATTTAATAATATTATTTTTGACTTTATGTGAATTAGTAATCATTGCATCACAAGTTGATCCAGAAACCCAAGCTACATAATCCGCCGAACCGGTCGTAATGACCGAAGCTGGGGTTGAGCAGACACTGTCGATGCACTCGGTCTTACCGTCCAATCGGCTCGCGCAGTCAGAGTTGACCACACACACGAGGTCTTCAGAAACACATTTCTTTGCGCTGACAGAGCAGACATAACCAGAGTTACAAAAATAGTCACTTCCAGTGTTAGGTGTCTTCCACACACCACTCATACAAAGTTGAACGATCGGCCCATAACCATCTGAACTACATCTTGCAGTGTTTTCTTCCTCTGCACTACAAACGTCTGTCTGACACGTCAATCCATCAGCATCACAGAAACCATTATTTGGACAGACAGCTCCAGCATCCCACTTGCCATCATCACCACAGGTGAATAGATCGCTTTCCGTGCCATTGTTTTCGCACTTTGTCATGCCAGGCTTACATTCATTACAAGCTGTATTATTGGCGTTACAACCATATTGGCATTCATCTCCATAAATGGTTGACAAATAGTAATGGCTATTCCAAATCACGCATTCACCACGAGTGACGAGTTGATTATATAATGAATCACATGTTGTGACGCCTTTTCCCATATCCTCAGCGGAACAGGAGTCCAATGTATAAGTTCCTTCACTATTGCATTTTATACCCGAACATTCGTAATTACAAAACGCTAGTGACTCATCCAGTCTGGCGTAATAATAATTGCCATTGGAAGCCTCGACGCACTTAGTGCCGATCTGATAGTCTCCCCAATTCTCTTTTGAAAGGCAAACAGTGCTTTCTGTGTCTTTCTCATCTGCGGAGCAGGCACTAACATCTTCGGTACAGGTGGCCGCATCATAGCCAGACAAGTCGTCAAAAGCGACACAGGCGCCGTCACAGGATCGGCTGGTAATAATGTTGTTGTCGCAATAAATCAGGGTATGGTCATCGGAGCAAACGCTCTCAAAGTTTGCCACATCGCATTGACTGCCAATCTTGTAAGGATCTTCGGCGCAAGCTGTGTGGTCTTCATTGCAACCATAGTTACACTCAATGTAACCATCCGCATTCATTTTATCATCGTAATACTCGGTCCACATAGAATCTACGATCATGTCTTCGCAAATCACGGCCGTCACATAGGACATGACACTTGAGTCTTCAGTCTCCATATCGTAGCAAGTATAGATGACATTGCCGATATCCGAGCTGTCACACGTTGTGAACAAGTCATCGACGCCGTCATCATCGCACGCCGTATTGTCAGCATTGCATTCATTCACACAGGTCTCATAGGTACCCGTCTTGTGAAGCAGATAGAGACTACCGTTGGAAGCTTTCGTGCAGACCTGCTTTTCTTGCAAATAAATGTCATAATCATACTCATCTTCCTCTCCAGCCTCGGACACACCGCCGACGCCTTCGCCCTCTGAGTCGACAGGCTCGACTTCAACGACGTCACCGTTTGACGAGCAGACATTGACAACATCGTTTTCGACGTTACATGCCGTCAGCTCGCTCGTGCACGCAGCGGCACGCGTACCGTCGAAGGTCACGCAGGTATCGCCTTCGTCGCATGGATGAGCATCGACCTTATTGGTGTCACCATCGCAGAACAAAACTTTGTTTTCGAAACAAACCATTTTGAAGGTTGTCGCTTCGCAGGGATCGTCGACTTTGACATCCACAGTTGCGGTTTTGCAGACGTCGCCGTCGCAGCCGTTGGCGCAATCCGAGCCGTTATCCCAGGCACCGTTGTCACCGCACACGTAGGCTTTGCCGCCTTCGCATTTCTTGGCGCCAGCCGCGCAATCCGTGCCCGCGTTGGACTTGCAGACGTCGCCGTCGCAACCGTTGGCGCACTCCGAACCGTTATCCCAGGCACCGTTGTCACCGCACACGTAGGCTTTGCCGCTTTCGCATTTTTTGGCGCCAGCCGTACAATCCGTGCCAGCAATAGACTTGCAGACGTTGCCGTCGCAGCCGTTGGCACAATCAGAACCGTTACCCCAAGCGCCGTTGGCACTGCAGACATAGGCTTTACCGCCTTCGCATTTCTTGGCGCCAGCCGTGCATTCCGTGCTGGTAGATTTCTTACAGACGTCGCCATCGCAGCCGGCATTACACACAGAACCTTCGTCCCAGACACCGTCGTCAAGACAAACATACGCCATGTTATCTTCACATTTCTGGGCACTCGGCGTGCACTGGTCATCTCCGGAATCGCTACCGCCACCGCAACCGGTCGCTAACAATGCCAGAAAAACAAAATAGGAATAACGCTTGTTCAGCATAACAATTACCTCCATAAATTATTAAATAGACCGAAATCAACTACACTCGGCCCAACTATATATAGATACACAGAAATTTGACTCAAAACCAGTCAATTCACAATTTATTTTTACAACAAAGTAAATACCTTGTGACATATATTTTAGGTGCGGCTATTTCATACGCCGCGCCCGCGTCGCTTCTCCCTCGGATGAGACGTGTCACGACACGTCTCTATCCTCGGTCAA
>JAZUKH010000049.1:0-22919 GCA_045643185.1 Myxococcota bacterium
CTCGTTCGTTTAAAGTAAAATGGGTAAATGATCGCATCAAACCTCCGTATGAGTAGCTGTTCAAATCATCATACACCGGATTGATGCGGTCTTTCTTCATTTTATGCATTTGAAACGATAATCTGCCGACTTCCCCCTCACAAAATAAAAAAGATCGGCGTCATTGCCTCAATTTTTTCAGAAAATCCGTTAATTTTTAAGATTTTAAAACATATTCGACCGGCGGAAAGTAGATTTTGGGATTAAACATCTGCTATAATAGGTTAGCTTTTTTGGACATTGTCCTATGTCGCGGAGATACCGCGCCATAAAGCAGTTTAAGCGATATGCGACAGTTGTTTTTTGGAGTGAGACGGTTGCGGTATCGCAGATTGGCGTCGAGTACGTCAATGGCAAATCTTTCACGAGTGTGGAGAAACAATGCTGAAAACAACAAGCTTGAAAGCAGAACAACTTGGAGATCAATTGATGAAATGGCAAGTGGGTGAACGCGTTGTTTATCCGAGCAGAGGGGTTGGCGAGATCGTCGCGATAGAACCCAATGAGATCTTTGGTCCCGGAAAACTCGTGTACGTTCTTGAAATGATCCAAACGTCAAAACCGCGCGTGATGATCGAAACGAGCAAGGCGGAGAATGGTTCGCTTCGCGAGCTGATCGCCGAAGAAGAAGCCAAAAAAGTCATTTTGAGCCTAAAAGAACCGCTTCCTTCGACAAAAAAGCTTCCTTGGACAAAACTTCAGCGTATTTTATTTGACAAGCTGGCCTCTCCTTGTTTACAAGACGTGGCCGACGTCGTTAGGGCGCTTTATCAGCTCAAAAATGTCAAAGATTTGAGCTTCAGCCAGCGACGCATCTTCGACACCGCCATCGGACTCCTGGTTCAGGAATTAGCCCTTTCGTTAAACCGAACCCCCGAAAGCGTTGAAGAAGAAATTCGTGCGATGTTCGCGTAGCATTTGCACGAGGTTGTTTTTTCGAGTCGATCTGTTTCGGCGTGGGCTTGCCCTGCGTTTGTTCAAACAGGTCAAAACAGAAAACAGCAGTCAGTTCGTCTGATGCTGTTTTTTTGTGCGTCTATCGCAAAAGGATTTTTTGCACGAAAAATCGTGCGTTTTTAATCAAAGAAAAGGAGTTATTCTCACTATGCGCATGACCGGTCCCCGCGTCAAAGTTCTTCGTCGTTTCGGCAACATCCAGCTGCCGGGCCTTACTCGTAAATCTGCTTCTCACCGTCAGAACCCCCCTGGGCAGCACGGTGCTAACCATCGTCGTAAAGCTTCCGAATATCGTGAACACCTCGACGAAAAACAGAAAGTTCGTCTTAACTATGGCATCAGCGAACGCCAGATGCGTATCTATATGAAAGCCGCTATCAGCAGCAAACTCGACACGGGTCTTCGTCTCATCCAGTTGCTCGAATGCCGTCTCGATAACGTTTGCTTCCGCGCTGGTTATGGTGCCACCATTCCTGCTGCTCGTCAGCTCGTCAACCATGGTCACATCCTCGTCAACGGCCGCAAAGTTGATATCGCCAGCTTCCAGTGCCGTCCGGGCGACATCATCACGCTTCGCGAAAAATCCAAAAAGATCCAGGTCGTTATCGACTGCTTCGCGACGCCTTCTATCGCTCGCCCCTCCTACATCTCGGTCGTCGATGCTAACGCCATGAGCGTTAAAATCGAATCCCTCCCCGTCCGCGAAGATGTCCCCATCACCGACCTCAAAGACAACCTCATCATCGAGTACTACAGCCGCATGGTGTAATTGCTCTCGCGCTCTTTGCGCGTAGATGCGTTGGTTATAAAAAAGCGCGTGTTCCGACATGCGCTTTTTTTTTGCCCCTTTCCACAATCAACATTTCCTCGCCAAATATAAGGACTCTTTATGGCTATTAAAGCAGGTATTCCTAAGGGTACACGCGATTTTCTGCCGCAACAAATGCGCGAACGCATGCGCGTGATGGACGTCATTCGCCGCGTCTACGAAAAACATGGCTTCGAACCCATCGAAACGCCCGCGATCGAAAACATCGAAACGCTTATGGGCAAATATGGTGAAGAAGGCGATCAACTTCTTTTTAAGATCCTCATGCGCGGTGAAAAAGCCGCGACGGGCAAGTGCGACCTTGGTCTGCGCTACGACCTGACCGTGCCGCTTTCACGCTTTGTCGCCATGCATCAGAACGAGATCGGCCGCATTTTCAAACGCTATCAGATCCAACCGGTCTATCGCGCTGACCGACCGGGACACGGCCGTTTTCGCGAATTCTATCAGTGCGACATCGACATGATCGGTGCGCCGGCACCCGTCGCCGAGATCGAACTGCTGCACGCCGTCAACGACGTGTTTTCGGAGCTCAAATTCAGTGACCTGACGATCCATTTGAACGACCGACGCGTGCTGCGCGGACTCATCGACGTCTCAGGCATCCCGGTCGAACTCGAAACGACTGCCATCACCGCCATCGATAAGCTCGACAAGATCGGTCGCGACGGCGTCGCCGCTGAACTCTGTGAACGCGAAATCACCGCGGAAAGCGCCAACAAGCTTCTTGAGATCATCGAACCCAAAGCGACGAACGACGAAACCCTCGCTGCGCTCGAAAACCTCTTTGTGGGTCACGAAGACGCGTTGCAGGCGATCCGCGAAATGCGCATCATCGTCAATGCCTGCGCGGCTTTTTGCGTCGACGGACGTTCCATCAAGGTCAACCCGTCACTCGCCCGCGGCTTGAACTACTACACCGGTGCCATCTTTGAGATCCAGGCCGATGGACTCGGTTCCAGCATCGCCGGCGGCGGCCGCTACGACCACCTCATCGGTATGTTCTCGGGCAAAGACATTCCCGCCGTCGGCATCAGCCTCGGCTTCGAACGCATCTGTGTCGTCATGCAGGAACGCAATATGTTCGACGACACCAAACGCTGCGTCGACGTCGTCATGGGCCTGTTCGACGAATCTTCTTTGGCACCTTCGCTCGAACTCTCGAACAAAATTCGTTCACTCGGTCTTTCGTGCGAACTTTACAGCGGATTCGACAAACTCGCCAAGCAGTTTAAATACGCCAATGAACGCGGCGCCCGCTACGTTGCCCTCATTGGCAGCGAGGAAATGCTCAAACGCGAAGTCACCATCAAAGACATGGTCGCCGGCACCCAGGTGTCCGGATCTTGGGACAAATTGATCCTCCAGGACGGCAACCTCGTCTTCGCAGAATAACGAACAAATTGAGACGCGCGGTCCGCACGGCTCTGACGCGCGGTCCGCACGGCTCTGACGGGCTATTTTTTTGAGATCATCATCAATTCGTTTTAGCCAATCGCACATTATCATATATAATGTTAGATCGTTTTGGCCGACTGACTTTCAACACTAAAATTTAGTCCCTCAACCAGGAGATAGAATGAAAAGCAAAGTTTTATACATATTTCCGTTCGCGATCGCATTATCCATATTTGGCGCGGCCCTGTCTGCATGTGATGATTCTGACGTTGCAACCTCGTCGTGTGTCGATGACGAATGCCCCGGAGATCCATGTCTTGCCAATGAGCGCACTTGTTCCGCCGACCAAAAGGGATACATGCTATGTTCTGCCTCCCAAAACTCAGAGCGGGGAACCTGGTCAGAGGTCTTTTTGTGTAGCGATGGCACGACGTGCCAGAGCGGTGAATGCGGCATTCCGTCACAAAAGTGTACAGCGACCGCTCCGGAATGTACGGCAGATAACAAAGGCTACCGCGTCTGTGTTCAAGGCGTATGGTCGGAACCCGTTTTGTGCACAGGTTCAACCACGTGTAAATCCGGACAGTGTGTGGGCGACGATGTGACCACCAAATTACCTTGCAAAACGCCTGGAGAACAGCGATGCGTTTCTAAATCACGCATTCAAGTCTGCGGCCAGGATCTGTACTGGCAGTTTATGGACTGTCCTGCAGACGTACCTGTTTGCGATTCAGACACAAATGAATGCGTCCCCGCTAATTGCTCAAACAACGAAATCAAATGTGTGGATGACGAAACACTGGCCACGTGTGTTGGCAACAACTGGACTTATTCAACTTGTCCGACAGACAAACCCAAATGCCTTGTCAATCAGTGCACTGAATTGACGAAAGAATGCGTTCCAAGCAAGAAAAAGTGCATTTCAGAAAAACAGGCAGCCATCTGCAACCAGGCAGGATTCTGGGAAGACGGGGATTTTTGTTCGGGTTCGAGCGTTTGTTACCAAGGCGAATGTGCAGAAAAATGTTCTCCGGGCGAGAAAAAGTGCGTTACCGATAAATTGGCTTATGTTTGCAGCGTCAGCGGATATTGGGAATCTGTCACATGTTCCGGCAGTCAGGTCTGCAGTGATGGCCAATGTCAGGCATGCAAAGAAGGTGAGACGCGCTGTGCGGATACGCAATCCGTCGAGACCTGTATCGATGGAAAGTGGAAGAAAACCTCATGCAAATATGGGTACTGCTCCAAAGAAACAGACGCGTGTATTGAACCGGGCGACAAATGTACTGATGTCTATTCATATTGTCTCGACAATACGCTTGTTTGGTGCAGTGGCTCAACCTTAAATACGTTGAATTGCTATGTATGCCTCGAAGCAAAAAGCGGTTTGGGGGCAACTTGTCGGTATGCAAATCTGTCCCACACGGCCAGTGGAATAACCTGTGAAAGTGAAATTGGCAAAACGAAACAAGGCCAATTTGTGTACGATGGATCGAATAATCCGAAGTCGGCAAACTGTCTGATGTGCCAAAGCGTCGATGACAAATATAATCCACAATTATGGGTACCGGTCAATCAGACCTACTGCGAAAAAACCTGGTAGTCCGTTGTAACGTGACATAAGCGCATGCGCCAAAAGCGCATGCGCTTTTTTTTTGCTAAGCGGCACGACCACCCAACATTTCTTTTCGGAAAGTCGAAGCCGCATGAAAAAAAACTCGCCGCATCCAACTTGGTGCATAACTTCTGATGCCGTCAATTTCGGCGCAAGACCTTGCGCGCAACCAAAACACAGTTTTCAAACGGAGATCAAATAATGGGTTCAATCATCGGTATCGACCTTGGCACCACCAACTCAGTCCTCAGCATCATGGAAGGCGACAAACCGGTCGTCATCACGAATGCGGAAGGCTCGCGCACGACGCCAAGCGTCGTCGCCTACACCGAAAAAGACGGCATTCTGGTCGGTGACATGGCGCGCCGTCAGAGCCTCGTCAATCCCAAAGGCACGGTCTATTCGATCAAGCGCTTCATGGGCAAACGCTTTGACGAAACGACGGCCGAAGAACGCGCAAACGTCCCTTACGAATGCGTTGATCAGCTCAACGGCGATCTCGGCGTCAAAATTGACGGTCGCACACACTCACCTGCTGAGATCTCAGCCGAAGTTCTTCGCAAATTCAAAGCGGAAGCCGAAAAATACCTCGGTCGCGAAGTGAAAGAAGCGATCATCACAGTGCCTGCGTATTTCAACGACGCGCAACGACGTGCGACGCAAGTCGCAGGCGAAATTGCCGGCCTTGACGTCAAACGCATCATCAACGAACCGACGGCAGCAGCACTCGCCTATGGCGTCGACAAACAGGATAAAGACCAAAAAGTCGCCGTTTACGACTTCGGCGGCGGCACCTTCGATATCTCGATCCTCGAACTGGGTGACGGCGTCATCGAAGTTCTTTCGACCAACGGCGACGCCCACCTCGGCGGCGACGACATCGATCAGCTCATCGTCGACGACCTGATCAACCAGTTCAAATTCTCAACAGGCATCGACGTCAGCAACGATTCGCTCATCGTTCAGCGCCTTCGTGAAGCCGCCGAAAAAGCCAAAAAAGAACTCTCGACGATGATCGAAACCGAGATCTATCTCCCCTTCCTCACCGCCAACGAAACGGGTCCCAAACATCTCCAAACCAAGCTCTCCCGTGCTCGCCTTGAATCCATGATGGCTCACCTCGTCGACCGCAGCATCGACTGCTGCAAACGCGCGTTCGAAGACGCCAACCTCAAGCCCGGTGACATCGACGAAGTCCTGCTCGTCGGCGGCACGACGCGCGTTCCGTGCGTACAGGCGGCTGTCGAAAAATTCTTTGGCAAAGCGCCCAACCACTCGCTGAACCCCGACGAAGTTGTTTCACTCGGCGCGGCCATTCAGGGCGGCGTTTTGAGCGGCGATGTGCACGACATCGTGTTGCTCGACGTCACGCCGCTCACGCTCGGCATCAAAGCCAACGGCGGCCTCATGGTCTCGCTCATCGACCGCAACACGACCATCCCGGTCAAGCGCTCCAAGCTCTTCAGCACCACCGAAGACAATCAGACCTGCGTCGCCATCGACGTCTACCAGGGCGAGCGTAAGTTCGCGGAACAAAACCGCTTTTTGGGCAAATTTGAGCTGACCGACATCGAAAAAGCGCCGCGCGCGGTGCCCAAAATCAACGTCACCTTCGAGATCGACGCCAACGGCGTGCTCAAAGTCAGTGCCACCAACGAAAGCACCAACAAAACAGAATCGCTCGTCCTCATGGGCGCCGGCGGTCTGAGCGACGACGAGATCGCACAAGCCATTGCCAACGCCGAAGCCGCCAAAGCTCAGGACGAAGAACGTCAAGCCCTTCAGGTCGCCAAAAATAAAGTCCAAAGCTTCATGTTCAGCATCGAACGCATGTCGCGCGAACTCGCTGAACGCGCCGATGACGCCCTCAAGTCCGACACGCGCCCCGTCCTCGACGACGCCGCCACGCTCCTCAACCGCGAAGACGCCACCAAAGCCGATCTCGACGCCATGATCGACCGTCTTTCGCCTCTCAGCCGCGCCTGGTGCGACATTCTCTACGCTAAAGAAGCCGAAGAACGCGCCGCCGAAGAAGCCAAAAAGCAACAAGAAGCCCAAGCTCAGGCTCAGCAGCAGGCTCAGCAGCAGGCGCAACAACAATCGTAACCCTCAAACCGTCCCATTTGAGATCTGGCGGTGCCTATTCGCGTTCGCGAATACGGCACACGCAAATCGGCTATCGCTCCGCGATACGCCGATTTTTTTTTATATATGCCCGCGAACCGCGGAGCGGTAGAGACGAGCGGACCGCCCCTAAAACAACAACCAATTTGCTTATCCCAAACCAAAATCACTCAAAATATCCGCGACCTACTGATATAATAATTTGTTCATTTTTGCCTTTTCGCGCAATTTAGTCTTCGCGAAACTTCTAAGCAGCTCAACAATCCTATAGGAGAAACATAGCTTCATGAAAGCAAACCGTATGCATTTGATTTTTGCAGTCGGAGCCATTCTGGCGACAGGCTGTACCAACGACGTTCCTGATAATGAAAAGCTCGTCTGCGAATCCGGTTGGCAAGTCTGTGGTCACAGTTGCTGCAATGGCGACTGTGTGGACGATGTGTGTAAGCCCGCCACCGCCCAAGATGGCGTTGAATGTGGCGACACGCGTTGTTTGCCTGGCCAGAAGTGCCAGGACGGCACGTGTATGGGCGAAGCAACGAGTCTGTGCGCGAGCAACCAGGTGGTCTGTCAGGGTGCGTGCGTGAGCACAGCGACGTCGCACGACCATTGCGGCGACTGCAACACGAAATGCGACGAAGCTGAGGTCTGCATTGGTGGCAAGTGCACAACGCAGTGCCCGAACGACAAAAAAGCCTGTGGGACGAGCTGCGTGGACGTGCAACTTGACGCCGAAAACTGCGGTGAATGCGGTCACGCGTGTACACAGGGCATGTATTGCGCGAATGGCGAATGCCAGTGCCCGGCGGGCAAATTCGACTGCGACGGCAACGCGGCGAACGGTTGCGAATCCAGTATTCGTTGCGACATGATTTGCGAAGACAGCAGCAAAGTGGCGTGCGGCAACGGCACATGTTGCAACGCCAAGTCGGAATGCTGCGGCGATTCCTGTTGTGGCGAAGGCACGACCTGTTGTGGTGGCAACGCGTGCGTCAACGTCAAGTCGGATGCACAAAACTGCGGTAAATGCGGCCATGCTTGTAAAAACGGCAATGCCTGCGTTGACGGAGCTTGCGTGCTGGTCTGCGATGATGCCACCCCCGACATCTGCAACGACCGTTGTGTCGACGTCAAGTCGGATGCGCAAAACTGCGGCGAATGCGGCGCCAAATGCAGCCCGGAATCAGTCTGCCAAGACAACGAGTGTGTTGAAGTCACTGTGGAAGATTGCGAAAACGAAGGCCAAATGGCATGTTGGGGCAAATGCATCGACACAACATCCGACATGCTCAACTGCGGTGAATGCGGTCTAGCTTGTGACGAAACCAGCGAGATCTGCATCGCCGGCACGTGTCTGCCCAAACCACCTGAACCCACGCGTTGTTATGGCAAAGAAGTCGACCTGCTGACCGACAACAACAACTGCGGCGAATGCCTTAACCAGTGCGGCGTCGGCGAACTGTGCACCGATGGCAAGTGCGAACTTCAGTGCGGCGACCTCACCAGGTGCAACGACGCCTGCATCGACACGACGACCAGTGCCAATCACTGCGGTGCCTGCGGCACCGTCTGCAAAGACGGCCAGGTCTGTTCAAGCAGCAAGTGTGAATGCGCCCCCGGCCGTCATGACTGCGACGGCATTGCCGCCAACGGCTGCGAATCCACCAAGACTTGCCTATGCAAACCCGGTGCGACCCAACCGTGCTGGTTTAGTGACACGAAATACCTCAAAAACCAAGACATCAACCAGGGCGCCATCGGCAGCTGCAAAACCGGTACTCAGACTTGCGATGCATCCGGTCAATTCTGGGGACTCTGCGAGGGTGCCGTCTATCCCAGCGCCATCACGTGTGATGACAAAGGCCTGTTCTTCAACAACGGTAACGACGACCGAGATTGCGATGGCATAATAGACTCTAACCAGACATGCATGACCGCGTGCGAATATGGCTTGTCAGAAGGCTCCTACATCGGTTGCGAATACTGGGCTGCTTATACCGAAAACGAAGACAATCGAGGGTATTTTTCCGTCATTCTCAGCAACACGGGATCATCCACCGCGACTGTCGTGATCTACAAATACAGTAATAAGAATGTATTTGGAACATACACGCTTGCCCCTGGCAGCATACAAGCCATTTATCTCACAGAAGATGAAGATCCTGGTAATGACATGCTTCATGGCACAGTCCAAAAAGCTGCCGGTTTCCGAATCGTTTCTGACCAACCGATCACGGCATATCAATTCAACCCCATACGTACATCAGCTATCTGGAATGACGCTCTGTTATTGCTGCCGAAAAACGTCTATGGCAAGGAATATTACAATATCATCGGTTCACCATATGAAAATACTTATATGGCGATCCAGGCAACAGAACCCGGCATGACGACGGTCACCGTTACACCCTCTGTAGAAACAGCAGAAGGTGGAAGCTTTTCAGCCTTTCCTGCTGGCAAGCCTCAAACGGTCAATTTGAATCAATACGACGTCTTCCAACTAACATCTTTAAAAGGCATGACGGGCACCAAAGCATCCTCGACCAGACCTTTTGTGGCGATCGCCGGCTGTAAAAGCTGTTATAATGCCGTAATCATGGATGACGATACTTATGACCACTATTCAGAGCAACTTTTCCCCTACCAATCCTGGGGCAAAGACTTTATTCTTGCCGGTTACGAAAAGCAAAAACCCAAGCGAACTGGCTTGTTTGTTAGCAAAACCCCAGAACACGATCAATATCGTATTTTTGCCGCCCAAAAAACTACCCTGACGATCAGTCCAGCGATCAGCACAGAGAATCATGGAACCATTGGCGGTGCAACCCAGATCACCGTCGATGCGGGTACGTCTTACGACATCGTCACGACAAGCAATTTTAAGTTGACGGCGAGCAACCCCGTCCTCGTCGCCAGCTTCATCGGCGATGAAGCTTCACCGTATGATCCCTCCTACGCGCTTGTCGTTCCGATCCAACAATATCGCAGCGACTACGCGTTCATGGTGCCCCCGAATTATAACGAAAACTATTTGACGATCGTCGCCCCGACTAACATGGACAAGATCACCATTTACAAATCGGATGGTAAAACAGTGTTTAAGTCCATCACCAAAACCAACCTTACGTCCATCGGCAGCACGGGTTATGGCTTCTACCGATTTGATATGGGCAACACATCCGCTTTCTACAAAATGGTCTGCGACAAGCCGATCAGTGCCACGAGTTACGGCTACCGCGGACAGACCTCTTACGACTACCCGCTGGGTCTGAACCTTAAAGTTCTGAACGACAAGGTCAACTAGTTATCGGCACCCCACGGCAAGACCAAATTTGGTCAAAAAAGCGTTCGCCATAAGGCGAGCGCTTTTTTTTGGCATAAGGTTCAGGACGAAGCGCCAAACCAGGCAAGAGCATGTGACGAAGTCAGAGCTAAACGACCTGGTGCGCCCCCTTTTGGGGGAGCTGGCTGCGCCAGCAGCCTGAGGGGGCGCGGCGCAGGCGCGGCCGTATGGGCTCAAGCCCATAGGCCGCGCGGCATCGCGTATGCGTCAGCATAGCGATGCCTTCAAAAACAAAAAAAAACGCACGGTCGGGGTTGACGCGTGAATAGGCGTGCTTAACCTTACGGGCTGTCAGCGAGAGGCGCTCATCCAAGCGCCTTTCTTTTTTGCCCAACTTAAACGCTGATGAACAGCGACAACATTAAAATATTAGGAGAAAGATCATGGGAAAAATTATCGGTATCGACCTTGGTACGACTAACAGCTGCGTTGCGGTTCTCGAAGGTGAACCCAAAGTTATCACGAACGAAGAAGGCGAACGTACGACGCCGTCGGTCGTGGCTTTCGATGACAAAGGCGAAGTGGTCGTTGGCCAGTTTGCGCGTCGTCAGGCGACGATGAACTATGAAAACACGATCTTCAGCGCCAAGCGTTTCATTGGTATGAAGTACACGGAACGCGCAGAGGAAGCGAATCACATGCCGTTCAAAGTTGTTCAGCTGTCGAACGGTGCTGCAGGCTTTGAAGCGCGCGGCAAACAGTTCACGCCGCCTGAAATCAGCGCGAAAGTTCTTCAGAAGCTGAAACGCGACGCCGAAAAATACCTCGGTCAGACGGTGACGGAAGCCGTCATCACGGTTCCTGCTTACTTCAATGACTCGCAGCGTCAGGCGACGAAAGACGCTGGCAAGATCGCCGGTCTCGAAGTCAAACGTATCATCAACGAACCGACGGCTGCGGCTCTGGCTTATGGTCTCGACAAGAAGAAAGACGAAACGATCGCCGTTTACGACTTTGGTGGTGGTACGTTCGATATCTCCATCCTCGAAGTTGGCGACGACGTCGTTGAAGTTATCTCCACGAACGGTGACACGCACCTCGGCGGCGATAACATCGACGAATTGATCATCGACTGGCTCGTTTCCGAATTCAAGAAAGACACGGGCATCGACGTTTCGAAAGACAAGATGGTTCTCCAGCGTCTTCGTGACGAAGCCGAAAAAGCCAAGAAAGCGCTTTCGACGATGACGACGACGAACATCAACCTGCCGTTCCTCACGGCCGATGCGACGGGCCCGAAACACTTGAACGTCAACCTTTCGCGCGCCCAGTTCGAATCGATGATCTCCGACATCGTGGCCAAAACGCTCGAACCCTGCAAAAAAGCCCTTCGTGATGCGAACAAATCGACGTCCGAAATCGACGAAGTCGTTCTCGTTGGTGGTTCGACCCGTATTCCGCTCGTTCAGGAAGAAGTTGAGAAATTCTTTGGCAAAAAACCGAACCACAGCGTGAACCCCGACGAAGTCGTTGCCCTCGGTGCTGCGATCCAGGGCGGTGTTTTGAGCGGCGATGTCAAAGACATTCTGCTCCTCGACGTTACCCCGCTTTCACTCGGTATCGACACGCTCGGCGGCGTGACGACCAAACTCATTCCCCGCAACACGACGATCCCGACGCACAAATCCGAAGTCTTCACGACCGCTGATGACAACCAGACGACCGTCACCGTCCACGTTCTCCAGGGCGAACGCGAAATGGCTGCTCAGAACCGCACACTCGCCAAATTCAACCTCGAAGGCATTCCTGCCGCTCCGCGTGGCGTGCCCCAGATCGAAGTTTCGTTCGATATCGACGCCAACGGCATCGTGAACGTCACCGCGAAAGACAAAGCGACAGGCAAAGAACAGCGCGTCACCATCGAATCCTCGTCGGGTCTCTCTGACAACGATATCGATCGTATGGTCAACGAAGCCAAAGAACACGAAGCCGAAGACAAAAAACGTCGCGAAGTCATCGACGCTCGCAACGAACTCGACTCCCTCATCTTCTCGGCTGAAAAGAGCATCAAAGACTACGGCGACAAAGTCGGCGCCGACGAAGTCGAAAAGGTCAAAAAAGCGATCGAAGTCGCCAAAGGCAAAAAAGACTCCGAAGACCTCGACACGCTCAAAGCTGCCAAAGACGAACTCATGGCTTCCGTCCACAAGATCGCTGAAGTCATGTATGCCCAGGCCAACCAGGGCGGTGCCGCTGCTGGCGCGCCGAACGCTGGCGCTCAGGCCAAAAAAGATGACGACGTCATCGACGCCGAAATCGAAGACTAAAACTCAAGCTCCACAAGGCGTGGAGCTGATTATCGCCTAACAATTCAGGAGACGTGCTTCGGCACGTCTCTTTTTTTATGCGCTAAAACGTGCTAGACTCGTTGACTGCGCGTCTGAGCACAAAAAAAATTCAAAAACAAACCAAATCAAAGAAAAACGCGCACTTATTATTAACCAAATCATAAAAAACGAGAGAGGTTCGTGAATGAACGTTGTCATTCTGTCACCCCATTTCCCGCCCAACCACATTAACTATGTCAAAGCCGTCAAAAACCAGGGCGACGTCGCCATCGGCATTGGCGACTGTGCCGACCCGTCGTGGGACGTCAGAAACGAACTGGACGAATACGTCTATGTCCCCGACATGATGAACTACGATGCGATGGTTCGAGCCATGGGCTACATCACATCGAAATACGGCAAGATCGACCGCATCGACTCGCAAAACGAGTGGTGGTTGGGGATCGAGTCGCAACTGCGCCTCGATTTCAACATTTTTGGCCAGAAACCAGAACAAACGGACGTCAACCGCAGCAAACTGGGTATGAAAGAAGTCGCACGCGGTGCAAATATCCCGGTGGCGCGCGGTTGCGAAGTTGAATCGCTCGACCAGTTGCGCAAATTCGTGAAAGAAGTCGGGTTCCCGATCGTCGTCAAACCGGTGGTCGGCGTCGGTGCCAGTGCGACGTATGCCATTCATAATCAGGAAGAGCTCGATCACTGCTTCGAATTCATTCACGGCCGCTACATCTGCGAAGAATTCATCAGCGGCGACACCGTCACATTCGACGGTTTTGTGGACCGCCATGGCCAGATCCTGTTCTACACGTCACACGAATACAACGCCAGCGTCATGGACTGCGTGAATGACGCCCGCTCAATGTTTTATTTCAACCGCGTCCACGTCGATCCGGTGCTGGAAGACCTCGGTCGCCGCGCTGTCGCCGCTTTCGGCGTCCGTGAACGCTTTTTCCACATCGAATGGTTCCGCACCAAAAACCGTACCGAGACCGAAGAACCCACTTACTGCTTCCTCGAGATCAACGTGCGTCCGCCTGGGCTCTACACGATCGACATGATGAACTACAGCGCCGACATCAGCCTGTACGATGTCTGGGCCGCCTCGTTCCACGATGCACACATCTACGAACCCGAACAGACTAAGGTCAAATACAGCATCGGTTTCGTCGGTCGCCGCACCAACGAACACTTCAAACACTCACACGAAGAGATCATGGCTGAATTCAGCGACTACATGGTTCAGGCAGCCCCTGTTCCCGTCGCTTACTCAGACGCCATGGGCGAATTTTTCTACCTCATTCGTCACAAAGATGAAAATCGCGTTCTCGAGATCTTCAAATACATTCTTGAACCAGCGGAATAATGTCGCTTAACCGGGGACAGGATGTCCCCGGCCCTTACGGCACGAGCGTGACAGATATGACCCCAAAATATGATGGCGAGTGCAGTCACGCTTTTTGCCATTTTTATGGATGAAACACACACCATGGAAAACCCTTCTAAATCAGTCATCAGACCCTCGATCGCGACCCAGAATATTCACTACGCCATTCGAGAGGTAACCGTGTTGGCGCGCGCCCTTGAGCGCGAAGGCAAACGCGTTTTGTACCTCAACATCGGCGACCCCAACGTTTTTGACTTTGACCTGGTGCCCGAAGCGCGTGAAGCTACGATTCAGGCGATCCAGAACCGCAAAAACGGCTACGCGCCAAGCGAAGGTCTTCCTGAAGCCCTGGGCGCGATCGAACGCGATGCTCACGGCCGTCAACACATCTCAAACATCGTTGGCGTCTATACTGGGAATGGGGCAAGCGAGTGCATTGACCTTGCCATCACGGCATTGGCCAACCCTGGCGAAAATTTGTTGCTTCCAACGCCGACCTACCCACTCTATCAAACGATCACCGCACGTCTAGGCATCGAAGCACGCTACTACAAACTCGACGAAAACAACGCGTGGCAGCCCGACATCGACAGCATTTGCTCACTGATCGACGAAAAGACCCGCGGCATCGTGGTGATCAACCCCAATAACCCAACTGGATGCATCTATTCCGAAGAAACGTTGTTAAAAATCATCGATGTGGCAAAACGCCATCACCTCCTGATCCTTAACGACGAGATCTACGAACGTCTGATCATTGAACCCGGTCAAAAACACGTGTCACTCGCCTCGCTCGACACCGAAGCCAGTGTCATCACGTTCAATGGTTTGAGCAAAGCCTACCTCGGCCCGGGCATCCGCATCGGCTGGGGCGTGCTGAGCGGCCAACACGAAAATCTCAAAGATTACTACGACGCCATTCTGCGCATGACGCGCGCACGTCTGTGTGCCAATCATCCGTTCCAATACGCCATTCGTCCGTGCCTCGAAGGCATGCAGTCCCATTTGCCCGAAACTCTCGAAAAATTGCGCATCCGCCGCGACATCTGTCTCAAAAAGATCAGCCAGATCCCCGGCCTGTCCTGCGTCAGCACGTGGGGCAGCTTCTACATGTTCGTGCGCATCGCCGGCGTCAAAAACGACACGCTGTGGTGCCGTAAACTTCTCATGGAACAAGGCATCGTCGTCGTGCCCGGCTCCGGCTTCGGATACCACGAAGATAACGCCGGACACTTCCGCATCGTCTTTTTGCCCGACGAAAATACACTCGCCGAAGCATTCGATAAGATCGCACAATTCGTTAAAGATCATCCAGATCCCAGCGAATTCGTATAAAAACACTTTTTGTATGATCTTGAGGGGGAAGGCTCCCCCTACGCGGCTATTTCGCATGCGAAATACGCCGCTACCCCTTCTCCTGGCAGGGCCCATCACCCAAATTCAACATGCAAGACACGGTTCCCCAAATCATCGCCATTGCCGGCCCTAAAGGTGGTTGCGGCAAAACGACACTCGCCGTCGGACTCGCGCAGACGCTCGCTGAACGCCACAAAACCGTGTGCCTCGTCGACCTCGACCCGTACGGACAAAACGCGACGTTCGCACTGCGCCTCACGCCAGACATACAGTCCCTAAACCAGACGCCGGCTAGACCCATGGCCGCCGTGGGCAACAGCATCGACGACGATTTCGACGAAAATGACGATGCGTCCGTACTCAAATCCAGACGTACTTACATTCCGTGCCTGCGTTACGCCATTCTGGAGCCGGAAACACCCGACTTGTTTGAACGCATTTGCGCGCTGCACGCTGACTACGTGATTCTGGACATGCCTTCCGGCTTCCGAAATGCCTCGATCTTCGACGATGCTGACATCTCGATCCTCGTGTCAACGCCAGAACCCGCTTCGATCTTCGAAGCAACTCAGTGGCTGCACTACGTCATCGAATCGCGCCTTCACAACGACAATGCGAACATCCCCATTCACAATCCCGGCTCGTGGTACTTCGAAAACATCTATCGCCAACTCAATGTGAACGAGGCAAAACGCTTCGAAAATGCCGTGGCAAGTTATCGAACGTTTTTTGTGCTGAACGGACGCCGAGAAGGCAGTGAGATCACACAGGCGGATGCACTCTGCCATGCCTGGTGGCGCTTCATCGGCGCCGACGTTCGACCGCTCGGCACACTGCGTTACGAAGAACGACGATGGTTCTTCACACGCCAGTTTTCGCCAGATGACCCGCTCGCTCAGGATGACTCCATGCAGGACGACCTGAACCTCATCGCCGACCGCATTCTGGCCGATCAATGGCCTGCTCGCCCCTGTGGCGCCACGCTCAGCCCAGTCATTGCACCCCAGGTCTTTTTGACCGTGCGAAACGAAGAAGAACCACGTCACGCATACCGTCGCCTCTACGAAGGCTACCGACGAGAAAACTCGCTCGTCTCCTGGACGTTCCCACGTGAACTCATCCAGATGACCATGACCCAGCTCGACGCCGCTTGGCAGCAGATCCACAACGAAAAAGACGCCGCCGGCTCGTCACACCTGCCCTCGAACTCGCGCGCCATCGAGACGCCTGTCCTCACCAATACGGGCAGCATCCCAACCAGCATGACTCGACGACTCTCTGAAACCTACGCCGCCGCCGTCTATGACCCACAACAATGCGAACCCAACGCCGGTGACTGGTTACGCGCCTGTCGTGAACGCGTCGGCATCTCGCTGCCGACCCTCGCCATGAAAACAAGGATCGCACCCAAAAACCTCGATCTGATCGAAAAGACCCAGATCGCCAGTATCGCACCAGCTTACCTCCAGGGCTACCTCTTCGAAATCGCTAAAGTGCTCGACCTACCGCTCGACGAACTCCGCAGAAAATTCGGCTTTAATAACTAATCAATGAACAATCATCAGGTTATTCTCAAACTTCGACGTCTCAATACACTTCTTGTGCTTTCGCATCGGAGCAATAACCTTGCGCTCGCCGTGCGCCGCGCTATCGAAGAGATCGAAAACTGGTCGCCCACAGCGCCGTTTAGCGCCGCCTTTGAAAACCAGGCACCACGCATTCGCTTCGCCGGTTACGGCCCCAAGTTCATTAAGCTCGTAAACGAACTGCTCACCACCGAGAACATCGCCCTCATCGACCAGTTACAGCCCAATTTCAGCCCATTTTTTTGCGAACTTTGCGAATTGCCAGGCATCGGTGAAACTGGCGCTCGACGAATTTTCTTCGACAAACTCATAGAGAATATGGATGATCTACGAGTTGCGGCAACAAATGGCATATTACAAACCATTCCAGCCTTTGGTGACGCGCGCATTCGAGTCATCGAGACCTGGATCGAACTCAAAAATCACGACGAATCGCTCGCAGCCTGTGACGTGACGGTGTGCGCCCCGTCCAGTTCACCATCCTTGCCAAGTGAAGCCACAGGTTCCGCTGCCTTCCCCACGGTTTTGCCCGAACCGAGTCTGCCTGACGAGCTTCTGGCAGCGCTCAACGACGTGAATGCCCCAAACAGCGACAATGCTTTGGATGCCGCACTCAAACGCGATCTGGCGCGCGTGACCATCGTGCCTCCCCCCTCAACAAGTTCGCCCGAGGCGCTCGCCCTGTCGGTCGGCGCCCCGACCTGGGCTGACGACTACGCCCTGACACGTTTGCTGCCCCCCGCGTTTATCGCCCGATTTTTGATGGCAGCCAAACTCGGTGCCTGCTCGCCTGACACGCGCGTTCTGATGTATGGCGTCGCATGTTTGCCATTGCTCGACTGCGTCACACGCCTCGTCGCGCATGAAGCCCTGACCGTCTTTGACACCGCTGAACAATGTTTGCCCGCCCAAACAATGCTGACCACGTGTCACGCAGTCCACTGCGACGCCCCAAACGCACTCGCGTCATACGACGTCATTCTGGTCGACCCCATTCGTTTTGGCGCACTGACGCCGGCTGAACGCGACCAACTGCGCCAACACCTCGTGCCAGGCGGACGACTCGTCTGCGCCACGGTCACGCCAAACACGCCGCTTCCAAGCCCCATCGACCTGGTTTTGCAACGCCGACACCTGACCGATCCATACTTCCTGGCCAACGAATGCCACCGCACAGAATCCGTCGATTACATGACTATCCTCATCCTCGACCAGCCTCATGATTAAAAAACTGTTTCTTAGCGAAAAATTCATTATCAGCGTCATTATTATCAACACGATTGTTATTTTCGCACAAGAAAGTGGATTAGATTCGCTTTTTCTCGACATTATTGATGTTTTATGCACGTTATTATTTATCATTGAAATGGTCGTAAAACATCGCGTGTTAGGTTTCAAAGGCTATTGGAAAGGCCTCAACATCATGGATGGCATGCTCGTCATCCTCTCGCTGCCTTCGTTTATCTGCTTTTTTGCCCCGTCACTCATCGCAGACATGTCGTTCTTACTCGTTCTGCGAATCTTCCGAATCTTCCGTTTTTTTGGACTCGTTCGATTTTTCCCATATTTTTCGACGATTGCACGCAATTTTAAGATCGCCATTCGTCAATCCCGGTCGATCCTGCTGATATTCTTCATTCTGATCATCACGTTTGCGCTGATCAACTGCAGCCTGTTCAAAGACATAGCGCCTCAATATTTCGAAACGCCGCTCGATGCCATTTACACAACGTTCCGCCTGTTCACCGTAGAAGGCTGGTATGACATGCCGAACGAGATCGCCGAAGCCGTTGGTTCCCCCATTGCCATTCACCTCGTTCGCTTATACTTCAGCATCCTGCTGATCGTTGGTGGCATCATCGGTATGTCACTCATCAACTCGATTTTCGTCGACGCCATGGTCAGCGACAACAACGACGCCATGCAGGCACAACTGGATCGCGTCGAAGCCAAGCTCGACAAGCTACTCGCAGAACAAAACAACGCAAAACCGCACTCGTAAACAGCTTGTTACAACGCCGCCACAAGGGCTGAATCGTAACAAATTCTTTCAAACTCGATACGCATAAACTGGTTTAGCGTCCTGCTTCTTTGTTATAATAGAATGCCGTTTTTTCGGTCAATCTGATCTATACCAATCCAATTTTGGAGGTTTTCAATATGAATAAGTGTCGTTATCTTGTTTTACTTGCTGCATGTTTTGCATTGACCGCATGTGGTGGCAACAACGACCCGACATTGCAGAAATGTTCTGGTCCAGATGAATGCCCCGGTGATCTTTCGTGCATCATGCAGGAAGGTCTTTGCAAACGTCCAATCACGAAGGGAGGATCATGCGCCTCTTCCGATGCATATTGCGAAGACAGTGAATGTATCGACGGCATTTGCGGCGGCGAATCTGGTGGCGGCAAAGAAGCTGTCGCTTGCAGCGATTCATCGCCCTGTCGTAACGGCACTCAATGCATTTCCGGCATTTGCCGACAGGAAGCAGGCGCGAACGGCAAATGCAGCGCGACCGTGATCTGCTCAGTAGGTACGTGCGTTCAGGGCAAATGTCAGCTGACCGTTGGTCCTGGTCAGGCCTGTAATAACGTCAACCTCTGCGTCGACGGTTACGATTGCTACAACGACATCTGTCTCAAACCAGTCGGCCCCGGCGGTAGCTGCGCCTCGTCGGTTACGTATTGTGAAGATGGCAGCGATTGCGTTGAAGGCCTCTGTCCCAACAGTGGCAGCACATCCGGAACGTGTGAAGACAAAGACGGCGACGGCATCGCCGATCGTTTCGATCGCTGCGACGTCGATACCGATAACGACGGCATCGTGAACTGCATGGATCTTGACTCGGACGGCGACGGCATTCCTGACAGCGTTGAACGCGGCAAAAAAGCCTGTTCCACCCCGCTCGACTCAGACGGCGACGGCATCTATGACTTCCTCTCACTCGATTCGGATAGCAACGGCATTCCCGACAACATTGAAGGCCTGGACGCCGAAGGTAACTTGATCGACACCGACAATGACACCGTCCCCGATAGCTCAAGTATCGATAACGATGGCGATGGCCTGAGCGACCTCGTTGAGATCACGGGCATGGTCAATCACAATTATTCCTCATACAGCAAGGAGGCACCACGAGGTGCCGACTGCAACCATGATGGTAAACCCGATGAAATTGGCACCATCGACCAGCCATTCGACTGCGACGGCGATACTGTCCCCGACTACCTCGACGCCGACTCGGACGGCGATGGCGTGCCAGACGCATTAGAAAGCATCAACGACACAAATAACGACGGCTATTTCGATCGCTACTCGCAAGACTCTGATGGCGACGGACTTTCTGACGCAGAAGAAAGTGGCTGCACAGCCAAGTGGACTTGTACAGAGGAAGGCGTCAAACCTATGCCTTCGAATAACGGCATGACTTGTGGCGAAGCACTCCCCGCCACCTTTACGCTCAACCTCGCCTGCGTCCCCGAAGTTGTCGATGGGAAAGTGACCTTCCAAACGGCCGACATCGACGGCGACGGACTCGTTGATGGTAAAGAAGTTATTTGTGTCAACGAAGACGGCACCACCACTTACTCAAAATTCACAGCCGATACAGATGGTGACGGCTTCGGTGACCTCGCCGAATATAATGCCGCCTTCGGTTCAGGTATGGATCCCGCCCAAGCCATTTGTAACCCCAAATTGGGTGTTACCCAAAAAGATGATTGCGAAGACTGCACCGGTATCTTTGACTTCTATTTCGAACTGCCTTACATCGCAACCTACTCGGCTGAAGAAGAAAACTCCGCTGAATTGCTGTTTGTACCGTCAGTTTCCAAGCTTGACGTCGTTTTCAACCTCGACACAACGAACTCCATGGGCGAAGAAGTCAAGAACATCAAAGACAAAGTAAATTCGACGATCATTCCTGGCATTCGTAACCGCGTTTCGGACAGCGCCTTCGGTGTTTCACACTTCGACGACTTCCCGACCCGTTCGACGCCCAAATCGACCTACGATTACCTGCCCGAATATGCCTTGTCCGACAATGCGTACGGCCACAAAAACGGCCCGGACACGCCATTCGAGCTGCTCGGCCAACCCGAGGTCGATGCCACCAAAGTCACGACAAACGTCAACAAGCTCACCCTGCATAACGGCGCTGATCTACCGGAATCCGGCTTCGAATCCCTTTGGCAAATCGTCAAAGGCGATGACAAGACCGAGCCCCAAGTGGCTTGGCATCCCTATGGTGGCACGGCCTACAGCAACTACTTCAGCGACAGCGTGATCCCGCGCACGACGTGCCCAGCCGGTCGTTGGGGCGGCGCCTGCTTCCGTGACGCGACCTTGCCCGTCGTCATTCACATCACCGATACCACATCACACGATGGCAACCAGTGCACCGAATACACCGAAAACTCTGACTTTAAACTCAGTTCATGCACGGTCACTGGCAAAACCAAGACCTACGTCCAGCCTTACGACCCGATCTATGTCGAAAACGCGCACAATTCCGACGATGTTTATGCAGCCTACAACGAAAAAGGTGCTCGTATCATTTCGATCTTCCGTGGTGTAAGCGATGCCGAAAAGGGCAAACAACTCACCCAGCTGATCGAGACAAGCCAAGCGACCAATGCCTATGTTCCAGTCTGTGCGTTCAAAACAGACGCAACGACCTGGACCTGTGGTGAGAACAAGTGCTGCACAACAACGGACACCAAAGGCAATGTGACGAGCGTTAATCCGCTCAAGATCGACAATCACGACATGTGCGTGCTGAGCTACGGCATCAGCTCGGGTGACAAGCTTTCTGACACGCTCGTCAGCGGCGTCGACGCCCTCGTCAAATACGCAACGTCGAACGTCGCAGCCGTGATCCGTGGTGACGCGATCGACGGCTACGAAGGTCTCACCACGGCCTGCTTCATCAAAGGTGTCGAAGCGCTCAGCGATGGTTACATCGCACCGCCGGAGTCCCCCGAAAAAGAATGTAACCCTGTCGCCGAACCCGCAGCCTTCAACGGCTCCAGCTACCCCAACGGCTATAAGAACTTCGCCATCGGTACGTCGTCACATGACCGCGTCGGCGCCAAGCTCAATTTCCGCGTCAAAGCCGAAAACAACTGCGTCAAACCGACTATCAATACCCAAGTCTTCAACGCCTATATCGACATCGTAGACCCGACCTCCGGCCTCGTCTTCGGTACGCGTGAAGTCTCCATCGTCATTCCAGGAGAAGAAGCTCAACAAACGGTCGTCTACTAAGTCATATTTCGTAGCCGCGTAGTATTTCGTAGCCGCGTAATATTTTGTAGCCGCGTAGCATGCAACTATGCAAATGAGCCAAAACCGTTGTAAATAAAGGGTTTTAGAATACTCACAAAAATTGTGAGCACAAAATGCGTGTAGAGATTGCAGCGCCTACAAATGCGCATTTGCGTTTATAATTTATACAAATAAGCCCCCAAGAGCAGTTCACTTTTGGGGGCCTTTTTATGCTAAAACCAAATGCGGTTAAGCTCATCTGTGCAGTGTGGGCGGTTGCTCTCTATATAGTCACAGCGCCTTTAACCCTCCCTGTGGGCACTGAGTGGGTCTAAATGAACTATGCCCGAAGATGCCCCGAGGCTGCTTTAAGCTCTCGCAGTGCTCATGTTCTCGGGTAATGCAAGCGTCAACGTGGTAGGTGTTACAAAGTCTGTTAATGTATGAAAGATTGTGTTAAGATGTGCTGTCTAAGAAATTTCGTGGGACAGCAGTGATAAGTTACGCAAGCGTAGCATTTAAAATTAAACTTTAAAACAGTTAAGACCAAGTCATGAAACCAACATACACACTATTACTTGCCACGATAGCCATGCTGAGCCTTTCGGCTTGCCAGAATAGGCCGATCAACCAGCCAACAACAGATGCCCAACAACAGAGTGAAAACGCAGCCAATGCCCAAGAACCGGGGGCAGACTCAGCAGGACAATCTCAAATTGCAAAATTGCTCTTAGC
>JAZUKH010000050.1:0-7577 GCA_045643185.1 Myxococcota bacterium
CTGATTCGAAAGAATGCAGCTCCGACGCTGACTGCGCGAACAAAGGCGACAAAACGAAATGCAGCGACGCTGGTGTTTGCGGGAAACCTGCTGATTCGAAAGAATGCAGCTCCGACGCTGACTGCGCGAACAAAGGCGACAAAACGAAATGCAGCGACGCTGGCGTTTGCGAGAAACCGGCTGATGATGTCGTTGCCTGCAACAGTGAAGCCGATTGCGCCAATCGTGAAGATGGCAAAACGGCTTGCATCAACAAAGTCTGTGATTATCCCAATTCCGATGTAGACAGCTGCGATCCTGCCTTGGCAGCAGATGCCTGCTCTGACGACAAGATCCTCGTTCAGTGCATTGACAACAAATACAAAGAAACGGATTGCTCTGCATCCGGTAAAGTTTGCAACGGTGGCAAATGCGTCGATTCTTCTAGCGACGATCGTGAATGTATGACCAAGGATGATTGTAAAGACCCCAGCAAGCCGGTTTGTGATGCTGATTTCAAATGTGTTGCAGGATCGGTTGCTGTTGACGCGTGTGATGACTGTGGTGACAATGAAGTCTGTGTCGGTGGCGTTTGCCGTGCTAAAGCTGCTAATAATGATACATGTGATGCATCTTTCGTCGCTCGTTGTACCTCCGATATGCGCAGCCTGATTCACTGCGACGGGAGCAAAGTAGTTACGGATAGGTGTGGTGACGGAATGTATTGCGCTGAAAAAATTGGTGGGTATGGTGAATGTGTTGATGTTTGTGGTGACGGCTTGAAAGCTGGTGATATAGAATACGCTGATTGCGATACAAAGACCAATTCACTTTATGAATATATCTGTGAAGAGGGGTATGACATGGGCGGTTCGCTTTTCTCATTTGAAAAGATCACTGCTTGTGGTGATAAAACCTGCACGGCATCTTCCTCGGGTGCTGTCTGCAAATAATTCCAGGATTTAACCCCTAGATCAAAAAAAGCTCGCCTCAAATGGCGAGCTTTTTTTGTTTATCAGCTTGCACGCCATGAGTTTGACGGGTTAGGGCAGGCGCAAAGGCGCGATGGCGTTTTCCTGGTCGAGGTAAAGGCGCTGCCCCAGTCGAATAAGCGTTTGCGCGCGCACCGGCAGCTTAAAGCTGGTCTGCACGACGCCGGTCTGCGCGTCGAGCGCAACGATGGCGCGGTCCATGAGCAAGATCAGGCTGTGACCAAACGACAAAATGTCGCGTGGCATCGAGACGGGGCGATACTTCCACAGTGGTTTGAGGTCACGCGCATTCACACCGAGCAGGTAACCGCCAGCTTCGCTGAACACGACGACGTTGTCTTGGGCACAGAATAACTTTTCAGAATTGAATGCGTTCAATTGCCAAGTGACGTCACCGTTGGCCAGATCCATAAAGGTCAAATAGCCCGGGTTCATCGAAAAGACGAGGGTGTTGTCGTTGTGACAGCTTCGTGCTTCGGGAAGACGCGCCTTCACGGGGGCCAGTTTGTGGACGTAGACGAGCGAGCCAGGGCGTGAGATAGCAAACGCCGCTTGGTCCGTAACGAACGTGAGCGACTCGTTTGTGGCGGCAAAGCCACGCACCATGCCATTGAACGGCGTCGTTTGCCAACGCGGCATGCCGGTTTTGCGGTCTAGGCAGTGGATCTCTGTGTGTCGTGCCGACGACGCGCGTTTGCCGTTCCACACGCAGATCAGGTCGTCGTCCAGGTGATAATCGAAGTTGTCGGCACTGACTTGGGTCTCAAAATGGATGCCGGTCTTCCACGCGACATTTTTCATCGACGGTTGATAATAAAGGTCGACGTCATTTTGCCCGTTGAGCGCAAAAACGAAGGTCGCCTCGTCATCACAACGCAATTCCAGCGGCGTCGAGATCGATAACGGACGCGGATGGGCAAACGGTGACTGCAGTTGACGCACAAACGTCTGGTCGTTCTCTTGATATACGACGCAGCCCTTGTCGTAGGTCTGGTGTTTGGGCAATTCGAGCTTGTCAGGCGCCTCGTTTGACAGACGCGACGTGACAAGCCCGATCGCTCGTGCCCAGTCGCTTGCGTTAGACGAGGCCGTGAAGGTCGGCAGCTCGGCTTCGAGGGCTCGCCAAAATGCCTGGTTTACCTTCAGATCCTCGTCGGCATAATGCTCATCCACGAAATTAAAATTGAACTTCGTCCAGGACGACACCTGGTTTTCAGGCAATTTTACGTCGATCGAAAGGCCAAAGTTGGCGCGCGAACGCCACGGCGCTGTCTTCGAGGCGCGGCGAAGCCGCTCGCTCGTGCGCTTGAACGTCAGGTTGAGGATGCCCCACGTTTGGTCGCCCTTTTCCAACGTTTTGGCGCGTTGTAACTCAAAAGGTTCCGGCGTTTTGGCGGTCAGCAGGTTAAAAATCCGTTCCTCAAGATCTTCGCCTGCGATCCTTCCATTGCGCGTCGTTCTCAAATTCGTGGTAACGCGAATGACTTTTTTGGCGTTTGGCTGAGCGTAATCGCTCAAGACGACGAGCTGCGGTTCGGGCATGTCGAGTGTCAGCTCGGGCAGATGGGCCATGACATCGATGGTCAGCACTTCGGGCGCCTTCGGCTCGACCGTCTCGGCCTGCGTATTCGGCTCCGGCGCGGGTTCTGGCACTTCGGGCGCCGGCGTGCAGCCCAAAAAACTCAGTGCCAGAACAAATTTGGCAAAACAAAAGCGATGCGTCACGGTCAAAGCGCTTTATCGAGGTCGTGCGTTCAAAAAAAAGCCACGCAAAAAGCGTGGCTGCGAAATTATTTAATGTAGAAGATGACGTTTGCACCCTGTTTGAGGCTCTTGATGTTGACGCTCTTTGGCAGAACCGCGCGGCAGGACGTGGCGAGGCAGGTGGTCATCTCGATCTTCGTGCCCGTGCCTTCGAGTTTACCGATCGCGCCAGCTTCGACGCCTTTATTTTTACCTGCGTCGCGGATGGTCACTTCGGCGGTGCCGTCATCCTTGGGCGTGATCAAGGCGATAAATCCGACGACCTTGGTGCCAGCATCCTCGGTTTTGGCTGGTTTGGACGGTTTCGGTGCCGGTGCTTCGTCAGCAACTTCTGTTTTCTGTTTCTTGGTGTGGTGTTTAGCCGGTTTGACTTCCTCGACTTCTTCTTCGACTTCCGGTTCGACAACGGGGTCCGGCTCGCGCGGGCTAAAGCTCGTGCCGAGCGTGTAGATCGACGCACCGCTCATCGCATACGTCTCGAAGTAGTAGATGCCGGGTTTGACAGGGAACGACGGAAATTCATAGTAGTTCTGACCCTGGCTGAACGATTGACGATGCAGCGCGCGTTCCTCACTATCGTAAATGTTCCAACCGCCATTGATCTTGGCCGGCGTATCCAGGCTCAAAGTAATCGACATGACGCCTGGTTCCGCAACGATGATGTATCGCCAGTCTTCCTTGTCGCCATGCTCAAAATCAAGGCGATCGTCGATCGCAGGCATACCAAATATGAGGCCAAAAGCATTACCCTTGGTCGCATCCGGGTCAAAATTGAGTGCCACTTCGGTCTGAGCTTCGACGGTCGCATTGGCGCCGCTTTCCGATCCATCAATCACGCAACCGCTCAACAATGCCAATGACGCTGCTGCGCACGCACAAAGACTTACTATCTTACGAAACATAAAAGTCCCCTTTTCAATCGTTAGGTCGCCGTACGCGACGTTACCAAAATACTTGAAAATGTTGGTATCGTCAATAAATGCCACCAAAACTTGTCATAAGTTCCGTTTGGGGTATGGATGACATCGCTATTTTCGGCAATGCCGAAAATACGCGATGCCGCGCTGGCTATTCGCGTTGCGAATACGCCGCGCTTTTATGGGCGCGAGCTATTCGCTTTGCGAATACGCTCGTCGCTTGCTTGAACTGACCTGGAGTGCCGAATACATGGCTAAAAAGTCCAAAAAACAGCCTTTATTGCGCGTCAAAACCGTGTTGTTTCTGTTGCTCGGTCTTGTTTTGCTCAGTCTGGTCGGGTTAGTTTATGTTCATCATCGTTACGAGGCTTTTTTGACCCGTCCTTTGCCGATCACCGAAGAGCGGCTCGTTCAGATTCCACAGGGCAGCTCCGCCAAAACAGTGGTGAAGATCCTTAACGCGTCTGGCGCCATCGATTCCTCCATCTTCATGTATTGGACGCTTCGCCGCTCGTCACTCGCTGCTCGTCTTCAACCCGGCAACGTGGTGCTCAAACCCACCATGACGCCAGCCGACCTGCCTGAAGTGCTCGCACGTGTTGGTAAATACGCCCAAAAGTCGATCCGCATCACGGCCGGCATGAACCTCTATCAGATCGCCGATGCACTTCAGGCTCAGCGTATGGTCGATGCCAAAGCCTTTCTCGACAAGGCGCTCGACCCATTTACAGCCTCAGAATACAGCATTCCTGCTGCCTCGTTTGAAGGTTACATCGCGCCCGGCATATACACATTTGAGATCGATACGCCGCCCGAACAAATGCTCGCTGAAATGCACAAAAAATGGCGTGCTTACTGGACTTCACTCGTCGCAAACAACCGTGGCGCCTACGATATCCTCACGTCACGCGGATTCACGGATCATTCCCTCTTAACACTCGCCAGTATCGTCGAAAAAGAAGCTGTAAAAGATAAAGAACGTCCCGTCATTGCGCGCGTTTTCTATAACCGGATCCGAAAAAAAATGAAGTTGCAGTCCGATCCGACCTGTATCTATCCGCCCAAAAAACTGGGTGAAAAACCCTCGCCAGCGCGCTGCAAAGACCCCGACAACGCCTATTCGACTTACGTCGTGCCAGCTTTGCCCCCCGGTCCCATCACGACCGTGTCGCAAGCAAGTATGAATGCCGTTTTTCAGCCATACACGGGCTCCGATGCGTCGTTGCTGCTGTTCTTCGTGGCCAAAAATGATGGCACATGGACGCATTATTTCTCAAAAACTTATCGTGAACACCAAATTGCCGTCGATCACTTTCTCAAAGGAAAAAAAAATCGACCAAGTGGGACGATACAACCCTGAATTGTTGCAATGGTTCGCGCGTCTGTGTTTTGCCGTCCCCATGTAGAGACGCAAAATTTTGCGTCTCTGCCAAAATTTGGGTCTCTGCCAAAATTTGGGTCTTTGCCAAAAAATTCCCCTTCCTACGGGGCGGGGCGGCATCTGTCGCCGGTTGAAGGATTGGCGGCAAAAAATTACCCTCCCCATGGGGAGGGGCGTAAGGGGTGGGGCCTATAGATTCACCCATAAAGCGGGACGAACCGTGACACTACTGGCGTTAACAATGTTGCCACTGTTGTATAAGTTACCGCCACAACCGACGCTCGCGGCGTTGCCATCATCATTGCCCGGCGATCGGAGCCACCAGGAAGATAAACATTGAACATCTGTGCATGTGCTGTTTGAGGTATAGGCTTCTGATTCAGAACCGTAAACATAAGCGCCTTTTATAACAACATAGCGCGTAGCCTCAGCCTGTCGGTCAGCAGCACTTGAAAAATATTTTTCAGCTTCTGCGATGCTAAGCAGGAAGATATGATCCGTCGTTGCATTGCCGGGAGGCGTGATGTAATCCGGATTGGCGTCGGCAGGGACGTTGGATGACACAATTTTGGCCTTTTCAGCCGTTGTAAATGCCGTGTCAATGAAGTTGTCGCTCGTATAGCTCTTATTAGAGGTGTTGTAATCTGCATCATAGCCATTCAACCACGATCGAATCGTACTCTTTTCCCAAGTAATGGTAATCCAAGCCGTGTTGTAGGGGCGCACATCGAGTGCCTTTTCGCTGATGATGAGGTATTGTCCGGATTCATTTTTGTCGAGTATGCGCCAGGTAATCGCTTCGTCCGTTGTGTTGGGATCATTATCCTGTTCATAATGACCAAAGGTAATCAGATCGCCTACGGAATAAGTTAAGCACGCGTTGTCTTTGCATCCGTTTTCGCAATTTTTCTCAGTGGTCGTTCCCGCCTCTTTGTCGCATACGAGCAGTGTTGTGTCGTCTTTGCAGACATCCGCCGTGCATTTGGATGCGCTCACACACGCGTTGTCTTTGCACCCGTTTTCGCAATTTTTCTCAGTGGTCGTTCCCGCCGTTTTGTCGCATACGAGCAGTGTCGTGTCGTCTTTGCAGACATCCGCCGTGCATTTGGATGCGCTCACACACGCGTTGTCTTTGCATCCGTTGTCACATTTTTTCTCTGTTGTTGTTCCCGCCGTTTTCTCGCATACACGCAACGTTGTGTCGTCTTTGCAGACATCCGCAGTGCATTTTGTTGCATCCGAACAAGCGTTGTCTTTGCATCCGCTGTCACATTTTTTCTCTGTTGTTGTTCCAGACGCTTTGTCGCATACGATCAACGTCGTGCCGTCTTTGCAGACATCCGCTGTGCAAGCCTCGGAATCGTCATCGGACGAGTCTGAACATGCACAGAAACAAGCTGAACAAGAGATCATAAGTGCCAATAAAGAAATAACTGATTTTTTCATAGGAATCCCAAAAGCTAGGCTTATCTAAATCAAACATAACGCATGCTAACGTGGATAAGCGTAAGAAAAGTCATTAAGATTTTAAGCCCAAAATAATGGGTGTCAAATCACATCCTTATTAACAAAGTGAACGCCATGTCTTCATGGTGTAGTGAGATGAATGGTTGCTTCCGTTTCACCTCGTTATCTGAGAAGCAGTTGGAAGACACACGCAGGCTCAAGCCTACGTAGTTGTCGTTCGTTTTGATACGAAGTGAGACTTCTAAGGTCACATCGCTCTTTGTCCTAGCACTCGCGTGCTTAGAACGGCGCGCGAACCATTCAATAAGTGTGCCGAAAAATAGTAATAAATTACAGATCGTTGTTACGATGAACGAATAATTGTGTTTAGGGCAGAGAACATGGAGAATAAGTGTATCAACCAGAGCGGCTTGTTTGAAAGTTGATACAAATGGAGATGCGTGGAACACGCATTATCCGCAATGCGCTCTTGTAGAGACGCAAAGTTTTGCGTCTCTGCGAGGCGCGTGGAAATAGCGGGCTTGTGGAGGCGTATCGGCGTTAGCCGAAAGCCTTCGCTGTTTATTGCTACGACGTCGGGGTAGCCATACAGCAGTTTTCCGGGGACGGCCTCAAAGTCTTTTTCGTCCAATTCAAATATTAATGCTGCGGCTATTTTGACTCTAGTTTTGGAGTGTTTTCTTGTTCATATTTTTTGCAGAAGAAATTCCCAATGCCTGGGCAAAATCTTCTTGATGTAGTCGATAGGGGACACATTCATTAGGCCGCACGTCTCTACCAGCCCCCTTGCATTCCCCGGCGCTTTTTTTTTCGGCCGTGTGGAACTCGCTTCGTTCAAACAAGCCACACAGCCGTACCAACTTCAGGCACAGTTAAGATAAATCAACGTAAACTTCGTTTAGAGTCGGCGGCCGCGAACTTGCCTTCGGCTTCGAACAAATCGCGTCCGCTCGCCCCATCTCAGTCTGCTTGCCTTCGGCTTTGCTACGGCTGAGATTTTGAATTTCTGACCAGACAAAACACTCTCAGCCGAGTAGTAACGTTACAGCGTAATAGCTCAGGAGCGTAGCCCCCACG
>JAZUKH010000051.1:0-19098 GCA_045643185.1 Myxococcota bacterium
GGTCTGCACCATGTTGAACATGAGCGCAGTCTTATCCACATAAACGAGATTCCGTTCGCGAATTTCCGAAAATGTCTGAATGCCCAAAGGCAATATGCGCTGTTCCATAATCAACTCCTGTCTTCTCGATCCTGCGAACGACGTCGCAAAACAATTGCGACATTGTACGCGATTTTTATGCGGATTTTAACCGATTTCACGTGTAGACGTGCGGCCGGCAGAAATATGGCGCACACGTCTCTGCCAAAGCGAACATCTCTACCAGTTACTTTTTGTCTTGACTACATCCTGATAAGTTATATTTAACCAAAAAACATCTTTTACACGGTGTAAAAGATGAAAATGGTGTAAATATATGAAATTACAAAACAAACTCGTCCTATTAACATCGTTCTTCTCAAGCTTTGGCTTGATCAGCTGCGGCAATGACAGCGCTTCGAATGCCTGCGACACGAACGAAGCAATTTGTCAGTCCGAAAACAAATCGTTCGATGCCGATAAATGCCTTTGCGTTGAACAATCTACGACTTGTCATTTGACCCAAGAAAGCTGCCAGAATGAAGGCAAATCATTCGATGCAGACAAGTGCGAATGTGTTGGCAATTCCGATGGTTCACTTTGCTCAGCGGGGAAACACGTCTTTGGCAACACTTGCGAAGAGGATTCAATCAATAATTGCGGCTCACACGACAACGCCTGCAGTACAGCCGTGAATGGCTGGAAATCAGGTTCTTGTACAGCAGGTACTTGCGTCGCCACAGAATGTCAAGACGGCCATCACCTTTATCAAAACACCTGCGAAGAGGATTCGATCAATAATTGCGGCTCACACGACAACGACTGCGCCGTCACCCAGCCCGGTTGGAAAACCGGTGTTTGCCAAAACGGCGCATGTCAGGCACAAACCTGTATTGAAAACATGCACCCTGAAGAAGGCGAATGTGTGGCCGATAACGCCGAACATTGCGGTCCAACTCAAATCAACTGCACACAAACCGTTGCCGGTTGGTCAACCGGCGACTGCATTAACGGCGCATGTCAGGCACAGACCTGCATCGACAACTATCATCTCTCCACCGACAAATGCGTAGCTGACACGAACACCTGCTGCGGCGTCGACTGCACGGATTGCGAAAGCAGCAACAAACTGTGCTCGCTCGGCCAATGCAAACTCAACTGTGCCTCAGAACTGACCGACTGCGGTGACGCCTGTGTCGATACGCTCTCAGATTCCGCCAACTGCAACGGCTGCGGTAACACCTGCCCATCGGGTACTCAATGCCAATCCGGTTCATGTGAGACATATAGATTGGATGAATCCACCACGATTATTTGCGACGGTAAAACCGTTTATCCCTACAACGATTCTTCTCACTGTGGTGGATGCGATATTCCCTGTGACAAAGGCGAATACTGCACAGAGGGCGTTTGTACGACAGAAACGCCAACGCCTGGTAGAACCACTTATTGTAACGGCAAACTCGTTTATCCCTACTACGATTCTTCTCACTGTGGTGGGTGCGATATTCCTTGCGACAAAGGCCAATACTGCAAAAAGGCTTGTACGACAGAAACGCCAACGCCTAGTCAAACCACTTATTGTGACGGCAAACTCGTTTATCCCTACAACGATTCTTCAAACTGTGGTGGGTGCAATAATGCCTGCGCCAAAGATCAATACTGCACAGAGGGCGTTTGCACGGCAGAACCGGCACCAAGCTCCATAAGCACTTATTGTGACGGCAAACTCGTTTATCCTTACAACGATTTTTCTCACTGCGGCAATTGTAGTCATGTATGTGATTCTAATCAATTATGTTTAAATAACACTTGTACAACAATACCTAAGCTGGTTGATGGCGTCATTACTTTTGGTCATTATGAACAGGATAATGATCCCGAAACAACGAATGAACCCATTACCTGGCGCGTTCTCTACCAAAACGACGAAGGCCAATACCTTATCATCAGCGAAAAAGCTCTCGATATGCAGCGCTACACCATGCCCGCGAGCACGACTAGCATAACCTGGGAACAAAGCACGATTCGTTCATGGCTAAACGGATATGATGCTTCTTATAATAAAGCAAATATTGATTATACAAGTGACAACTTCATTGATGCAGCTTTTACAGACGAAGAAAAGAAATTAATCAAATTATTACCAGTTCCAGCCCACCCCAATCCGAACTACAAAAAAACACCTGGCAATGAAACGTCTGATCTGATCTTCCTGCTCAGCATCGTTGAAGCCCAGCAATACCTTACAAAAGCAGACCGCCAAGCGGATGCCACGCGCTATGTCGTCCAAAAAGGTGCTTATGTCGGTTCAGATCCACAAAACCTAACAGACGACGGCAGTTGCACGGAGAATTGTTACTCCCATTGGTGGCTCCGTTCGCCAGGCTCCGAGACGTCCTACGCCGTATACGTCTTCTTTAACGGTGTTATTCAAGATTTTGGCACGTTAGGCTACACTCAAAATTATGCAGTTCGCCCCGCTTTGTGGATTGATCTTAATTAATTCCGAGGCGTATGCAATAGCCGAGGAGCTGCGGCGTATTGCACCTTGAAGCTGCGTAGCATGCTACGCAGCGACAGGGGCAATAGCCGCAGCGCGTCCGCCGTATTCGCAACGCGAATAGGCGGCGCCCACACAAATTTCCACGCGCTTTCCCATTTTGGCAAAGACATGCTAGAATAGAATTTTAGGTGTATCGAGCATCTTCGCCTGGGAGGGCATGCGCATGAGTCATTTTCTCAACAGTGGTAACGACAGCTTTCAAATCTCGCTCAATTCCGAGATTTACGTCGACAAAACCGGCATTATCAAGCATCTCAATCGATGGATCAACACGCCAGATCGCTTCGTCTGTGTCAGTCGCTCGCGTCGTTTTGGTAAAACCATTACCGCGCAGATGCTCGAAGCCTATTACTGCAAAACGTGCGATTCGCACGAAATGTTTGCACCGTTCGAGATTTCAAATGATCCGTCGTTTGAAACACATATCAACAAATACAACGTCATTCGATTCGATGTGCAGACGTTTATGGCTCATGGACAAGATATCACAGAGTTTATCGATCGCATTCACGATGCCATCATGAAAGAACTGGCTCTTGCCTGGCCACAAATTATCCAACCACAAACGGAACCACTGCATGACGCCCTTTCCCGCATCGCCGATCAGACTGATACAAAATTTGTCATCATTATTGACGAATGGGATGCCATCTTCCGCAATCGCCCCGACGATACCGTCACACAAAATGCGTGGATCCACTTCCTACGCGATCTATTTAAACAACAAAGTTCCGAAAAATATATTGCACTCGCCTATTTGACCGGCATTTTGCCCGTTAAAAAATATAAAACGCAGTCGTCACTCAATAATTTTAAAGAATATACCATGATTCGGCCGCTGATGCTGGCGCCATACGTCGGCATACGACAGGGTGAAGTCGACGCGCTTTGCGAGCAATACCAAATGGATCGCGCACAAGCAACTTACTGGTACGACGGCTATCAGTTCCATAACGAAGCTCATGTCTACAATCCCTGTTCGCTGGTTCAGGCCTTGCGAAACCGCGAATACGGCAGCTATTGGACAGCGACTGCGTCTTTTGGATCGCTGCTCGATTTTATCAATGCCGACCTCGACGGAATCTATTCCGATGTACAATTTCTTATCGCCGGTGGGCGAGTGCCCGTCAACACGACGTCATACGATAATTCGTTTACAACGCCCAAATGCAAAGACGACGCTTTTACCTGCCTGATCCACATTGGTTACCTCGGCTATGACACCGAAACCAGCGAGGTTTTTATTCCGAACGAAGAAGTGCGCATTGCATTTAGAGATGCCCTGCGCGTCTGTACCTGGCCCGATGCCATCAAGCCGTGGCAGCGCTCGCAACGATTTATCAACGCGATTTTAAGCGAAGACAACGAAACCGTCGCCCGCATGGTCGAAGAAACTCATCAAAATATGACGTCAATACTCGCCTATAATAACGAAAATGCACTCTCATGTGTCATTTCTGTTTTATGTATTGCCATCGAAAACCAATATAAAATCATTCGCGAAATGCCCACAGGCAAAGGCTTTGCCGACATCGTTCTTGTTCCCAAACCTAAAATTATGAAACCCGCCATCGTCATTGAACTCAAATTTAAACAGGATGTCAAAGCTGCCATCGACCAGATTCGCGAAAATCAATATCCCGATGATATAAAAGATTTTTATGGCGAAGTCGTCATCGTCGGCATCAGCTACAACAAACGCAAAGCCCATGAATGCTTTGTCGAACGGTTTGAGCGAGAAGAAATATAATATATAACTTTTGTAGCATTTCATGTGGAGATATGTAAACCGCATATTTTCACATTTGTTACCCCGATAGTCCTGAACATTGCGGAAGCGACGAGAATCATTGCCCGACAGCCATTGAAGGCTGGGAAGACGGAACATGCATGGACAAAACATGCCTAGTGACGAGTTGTTCCGAAGGCTATCATATCTACGGCAATTCGTGCGAAAAGAACAACATCGAGCATTGCGGCACGCACGAAAACAACTGTGCGGCCACGATCAACAACTGGAAAGATGGTGAATGCCTCAACGTTCTTGGTTCATATGAATGTCTCGTAGATGCCTGCCAAGAAGGAACGCATGTCTATCAGAATACGTGCGAACCAGATGATGAAAACCATTGCGGAGAAGAACGCTTGCTTTGTGCGGACAAAATCCAAGGCTGGGAAAACGGCATCTGTGAACAGGGCGCTTGCAAAGTCGTTTCATGTCTGGAAGGGATGCATGTTGAACAGAACGCATGCGTGCCAGACAATTCCGAACATTGTGGCGAAACGCAAGTCAATTGTAGCGACGTGATCGCAGGCTGGAGCAAAGGTACGTGCGACGATGGAGAATGTAAAGTGAGCGAATGCGCCCCGGGAACGCATCTCTATGGCAATTCATGCGAAACGGATACAAGCACGTCCTGCGGCTCACATCAAAATAATGGCGAAACTGCGACATCAGGCTGGAAAGAAATCGATTGCCAAAACAAAAAGTGTAAAGTGATCTCTTGTGATCCACACTATCACCTTGACGATGCCGGCGAATGTATTCCTGATACTCACGACTGCTGCGGTTCATCTTGCGACGATTGTGAATCCAACGAGGTCTGCGAGTTCGGCACGTGTACGCTCAACTGTTCGTACGGCACTGTGAACTGCAACGATACCTGCATTGATCCAAAAACATCCAATCAATATTGCGGAGCCAGTAAGACGTGCAGCGGATACACGAATTGCGGAAGCGACCGTGTGTGTGAAAACGGCCAATGTGTTTATAAGATCCCGGAATGCGGTGCCAATCAACATATTAAGGGCTATACGTGCGAGAACGATTCGATCTACAACTGTGGAGAAACGGGGAAAAACTGTGAAGACGAGATCGCCGGATGGTCAACGGGTGAATGTAAAAACAAGAAATGTGTCGTGAAGAGCTGTTCTGCAGGAAAACATGTCTACGAAAACACATGTGAGCCAAACAGTCCGGATCATTGTGGCGATCACGACATTCGGTGTTCAGAAACCGTAAGCGGCTGGGTGAGCGGTTCGTGCCAAGCTTCCGTATGTACCGCAACTGCTTGTGATAAAACAATCAGCCACCTTTATAATAAAACGTGTGAACAGAACGATGTGACCACGTGCGGAACGCATATAAATAACTGCACGCAGATTCCAGGGTGGCTGAGCGGTGAATGTTCTGATGGCACATGCATCATCAAAAGTTGCCTAAAAACCGCCCATTTATATAAGAACACCTGTGAAGCCGACGACGAATATCACTGCGGCGATCATGATATAAACTGCACGACTTCGATCTTTGGCTGGAGTACAGGCACTTGTGAAAATAAGAAATGTAAGCTCGGCGCCTGCAAGTCTGGTCATCATATTTACGGAAACACCTGTGAAGAAGACACCGTCGAACATTGCAATAACCACAATGACAACTGCACGACACGTGCAGGTTGGAAATTGGGCATTTTTGAAGCGGGCACATGCCAGGCGACCGTGTGTGCAGATGATTATCACCTGGACAATAATAATTGTGTCAAAGATACTGACCAATGTTGCGGTGCCAGTTGCAGCACCTGTACTTCCGCGCAAACCTGTCGTGCGGGAACCTGTTCGCTTATTTGCAATGCATCCACCGTATATTGTGACAACAACTGTGTCGATCCCAAAACATCCGATATTTATTGTGGTGCAGACGTCAATTGTTCGGGCTATATATCATGCAGTCTGAATCAATACTGTCTGAATGGAACCTGTGAAGATACGGCGGCTGGTTGTATCCGTTTCACCGACGTCGCCATCAAAGACTATGCCTATGCACATTGGGATACCAATGGTGATAAATGCATTTCTGAAGAAGAAGCCAACGCGGTAACAAGCATTCCTGAGAAAGCCTTTTATGATAATAACGTTGTTACAAATCTAGACGATCTCAATCATTTTCCCAATTTAACGACGATCAATAATTCTGCTTTTAAAAACTGCACTAACCTTGATCATTTCTCGATCGAACAAGTCACCACGATCGGTCAATCCGCCTTTTCAGGCTGTTCTGCCCTTAAAGAAGTTAATTTACTAGAAGCAACGTTGATCGACACTGGTGCCTTCGTCAATTGTACCTCGCTCACAACCATCGATTTACCGAAAGCGCAAACATTAAAAAATAGTGTTTTTTTAGGTTGCAGCGCTTTGACCGAGATCAGCCTGCCCAGTGCGACCTCGACCGGATCTACCATATTTGAAAGGTGTAAACAGTTAACAAAAATCGATCTTCCAAATGTCGAATCAATTCAAAGTGACAGTTTTTATTATTGCTCTTCTCTAAAAGAAATATCTTTACCCAAAGTTACCAAACTTAATCAATATGCCTTCAGAAACGCCATCGCCCTGACAAAGATCGATGCCCCGTCAGTCACAGTGATTAATAAAGAAGCCTTCTTGTACTGCACATCGCTGACCAGCCTGGATCTTCCCAGTGCACACACCGTGGCCCCTGAAGCCTTTTCAGACTCGTCGATTACAGAATTGAGGCTCACAACCCCTGAAAACATCACGAGCGTCAGCAAATATACCGGCTTTTCATCGCGCAATACGACTCTGTATCTCAACAACAATAAACGATACTTAGGCAGTGGAACGCCGAATGCCAATGAAGCCGCAACCATCTGGAATAACACCACTTGGAAGAGCATTCAATTTGTTGAATAGCTATGCGTTGTGTGCCTATTCGCGTTGCGAATACGGCACACGTGCCAGGGCTATCCTTACGGATACGCCCTGGCTTTTCGGCTACTGGCTTTCGCCAGTACGCCGAAAATTTTACAATCCAGCGGTCGACAACAAAAATAATTATATTTTCTCAATTGTCCAGTCACCGAGCGTTCTCAATCAACTTAATTCATAATAAACCTGAACGCTAATTTTATATCATTGATTTCGTCGAATTCGAACGGAATTGGTAATGATAAAAAGATTTACAAATACGATTACGACGATTGTAAGAATAGTGCCTTCTGGTGGCTCCAATCGACAGCCAGAAAACAACCAATACGCTGCGATCATTTCCCCCAAATTCAAAATCGATGTAGACGGTGAAACGACAAATTCCAATTCCTCACCATCCATCCTGCTTTATGGATCAATCATTCATCCGTAGATGACTACCTGGCGTAGCCAGAGCGCGTGCCGCGTATCGGCTCTGACAATACGCGACCACACCAGACACGATATCGACTAATCATCGATCGGTGTGCAAGAGACGGGCACACCGGCTTCATCATATTGGAATTCAGCAGGCACAAAGAAGTTCAGCAAGGCGTTATTCCAGCTGGAGGATTTACACTGTACACAGATATAGTTCCCTGATACTTTTTTAAGTGACACCTTATCTACATCAGAACAATTTGAAAGACTACAAGCCGTCCCCTTCCCTTCTCTTGGTTTTTTTGTTCCATAACACGTATCAGCGCGAACGATTTTTCCAGCGGATAGATTATCGGCGACGCCACAAGCATAAACGGCATATTGACCAACATTGATCTCTATACCATCGGTAACTGGTGTAAACGTCTCCGGGTTGCATTCTTCACCCACGACAATTTCGGAACATTGAGATGTTCCCGTCTTACAATACGGCGTGCTTGACGGGCAAGCCTCTGATGTCAGCAAATGATCTTGGCAAGTCAACAATGTGCCGTCTATTTCGTTGCAATAAACGCCATCCTCTTCGCAAGCAATTCCACAACGATTATTAATGCAAGATTCACCTTTTGAACACATAGACAGATCTGACGCCGTGCATTCAAAACAGCCAGACGTGTCAACATCGCACTCATCCGAGCAAGCCAACTCACCGGCGACATAGCCGTAATCTTTACAAGATTTTCCACCAAAATCCTTGATATCACACGATTCATAAGTCTGATTAATGACGCCATCCTGACAAGCCGGCGGCAAAGAACAAACCGAATTGAAGCAAGAAAGTTTTCCGTCTGTTCTGCCCTCACAATCCACATCATCGTCGCATTCATTACACTCAGATGTGTCCAGTTTGCACTCATGACATTTGAGCGAACCAGAAACGAAGTCACCAGCCGTCTTACACGTTAATCCTTTGAGATCATCCAAATCACACATTTCATCGCCTTCAGCGACGCCATCACCGCATTTGACCACGTGTTCAACGCACTTGCCTTCGTTAGAACAGTCCTGCCCTTTTTTGCATTTAGACGTGTCCGTCGGCGTGCATTCCACTTTGTTCTCGCCATCGACGCACTTACCTTGATCAGAACAGACCTGATTTTGACCGCATTTGGACAGGTCTGTCGGCGTGCATTCCACTTTGTTCTCATCATCGACGCACTTACCTTGATCGGAACAGACCTGGTTTTGACCGCATTTGGACAGATCCGTCGGCGTGCATTCCACATCGACGCACTTACCTATAATAGAACAACCCTGGTTTTGACCGCATTTGGACAGATCCGTCGGCGTGCATTCGACCACGTAGGCCTTCAAATCGTCATCTGATTCCCCCCCGTCATCCTCAGAACAACCATAACCGCCAAAGGCGAGTAGAACCAGAGAAACGAGCATAATTGATTGTTTAGACATTTGATATCTCCAAATCATCCCTATAAGGCAGCTGAATGATTACTGTGCCCCGTCGTAAAAAAGAAAGCGCATCGTTACTTCACAATGCGCATCGGACAACGGCGCACAAACCAGCAAGATTCGTGCCATCAATCACATCAGCGACAAAAGACAATGAACAAATTAACCGGTAGAAACGTATCGCGATACGTCTCTACCAGCAAACGCATGATCGTTGCAAAACCTCGGACTTTTCCAAAACGATGTGATATCATGAAGTTGATATGCGTTTCATTATTAATTCAAATAACGAATTGAACGCCGATTATATATAATTTTTGGTTATCGGCCTCGTAAGGCATTAAATAACCTATATAATTGGTTGAATGACATTTTCGGACGAATTCTTTTTCTATAATTCAGATCAGAAGACGGCGTCTTTTGTAGAGCCCAAAACCTAGCGACTGATGATGAGCTGCGAGGTAGGCCAAGCAACGGTTTGACCGAGCAGTGCCACATGTGTCCACTGTACGATCGCGTCGCACGACTCCTTAGAAAGCAGACGCGAGAGCTTATCGAGATAAGTGGGTTGTTCGTCATTATGCCCGAACCAACGGTGATAGACAGCGGGCCCGATGGTGAGACGTCCGTCAAGATCGAGCCTTCGAACGCGCACATCCTTAAGCTTTGCACTCGCCAAGGCCTCTTCGACACGCGTCTGGTTGAAGGCATCCATGGATTCGTCGGCACGAAGCTTTTCTTCGGCCTCGAACCAGGCTTTGAGCATGAACGCGTCGAGGTGTTTTGTAGCATCCACGAGCTTACACAGACGCGGTGAGGCACCTGGCAGGGTGTTTGCAAACGCGAAGTGCCCGTCCTGAGCGAGCCACGTGGGCAGTGTGGCAAAAAACTGTTCAAGATCGTTCAACGTGTGCAGGAAATTTCGCCCAATGACGACATCAAACGGATTCGTGAAAGCGGTCTTGACCAGCGCGTTCAGATCTTCGATCTGAACGACGTCAGCGCGTTCCATCTCGTCGCGCTGGTTATTCAGACCAATGAAGTTATTTGCAGCCTCAGACGGCGTAATGACGCTTGTGACACCGCCTTCGGAACAGCGTCGAAGCGCTTCGAACGTGAGCAAGCCGCTAGCGGCGTTGATGTCAAGCACACGCGCATTTTTGTCTGGGTTGACGAGCGCAAAGATCTCGTCTCGCGTCGCAGCCGCGCGTTCGGCGCCGCCGTCAAAGGTACGACCGATCCATCGTTCTTCAGCAGAACCAACGCCGTCATGCGCCGCCATTTCTTCGTAAAGCGCGATCTGTGCCTCACGATTTGCGGTCACTTTTTCGCAAATCGACGCTTCGTAGCCCATCGTCGTGGGGTGATAGAACACGCGCCCCTGCAAGCCCTTGGGCAGGTATTGCTGAGCGACCCAGTGGTCGCGGTAAGCGTGCGGATACAAGTAGCCGAGACCATGCCCGAGTTCCTTGTCGCGCGAAGCGTCTTTGAGTGGGTCGGGCACCTCATACGAGGTTTCTTTTTGCACGGTCGATAGCGCGTCAAAGAACGCCATGGAAGAATTCGACTTAGGCGCAGTGGCCAAGTATAGCGTGGCATGTGCGAGGTGATAACGTCCCTCGGGCAAACCAACGCGGTCGAACGCCTGAGCACAGGCTTCGACGACGCCGAGTGCGTGCGGATCAGCGAGGCCAATATCCTCGCAGGCACTGATCAGCAGGCGTCTAAAGATGAAATTCGGCGACTCGCCTGCCTGAACCATTCGTGCGAGCCAGTAGAGCGCGGCGTCTGGGTCACTCCCTCGCACGCTTTTGATGAACGCGCTGATTGTGTCGAAGTGTGCGTCCCCTTCCTTGTCGTAAAGCACGGCACGTTGTTGGATCGATTCTTCAGCCACTTCGAGCGTGATATCGATAAGCCCCAATTCATTACGTGGCGTGGTGGTCACGGCGAGTTCGAGTGCATTGAGTAAAGCTCGGGCATCCCCGTTTGCAACGTTAACGAGATGGGCGAGTGCTTCTTCGCGCAAGTTGACGGGCAAAAGGCCGTAACCGCGTGTCTCGTCGCGAAGCGCCTGAAGCGCGATGCCTCGCAAATCCTGCTCAGTCAAGCTCATCAGCTGAAAAATGCGGGAACGGCTGACGAGTGCCTTATTGACTTCAAAGTAGGGGTTTTCAGTCGTCGCACCGATCAAAGTGATGGTACCATTTTCGACCCACGGCAGCAGGGCATCCTGTTGACTTTTGTTGAATCGATGCACTTCGTCGACAAATAAAATGCATTTTCGACCGATCAATCCAAAATTTTGTTTTGCGATTTCAATCGAGTCACGAATTTCTTTCACACCGGCCAAAACAGCGTTGATAGACAGAAATTTGGAACTTGTGGTGTTGGCGATGATACGAGCCAGTGTGGTTTTACCGGTGCCTGGTGGTCCATAGAAGATGACGGACGAGAGTTGATCAGCTTCGATCGCGCGACGCAGCAAGCGACCTGGGGCCAGAATGTGTGTCTGTCCCCAAAACTCGTCGAGCGTTCGAGGGCGCATGCGTGCAGCCAGTGGTTCGCGATCGCCTGTCAACGTGGGAGCCTTTGCCGGCTTCGACTGATCAAATAAGCCTGTCATAGAGATTTACCAACACATTTGGCGAGGACCGAGTTCAATTTTTTCGAGTTTATAATCGTCGAGCGAGCCATCCTGTTGAGCTTCGTCGCGGATAGTGAGTCGCATTGCGGTTCTGAGCTGGTGATGTCCGGAGTTTCCAGCAGCACCGGGACTGAGCCACAGCACGGGGCTTCCATCTGGCATTTGAATATTTTTGACCCACCAGCCGTGATAATGCCCGGAGATCAAAATATCGCAGGGTTCGGTCAGAACGCGCGTGTATAGATCGCGAGCCGGGTGAATAATATCGCCGGCGTTATGAACGATGGTGATGCGTTTGCCACCGCGTGTGATATGAACGATGGCGTCAGCGATATCGAACTCATCGATGTTGCCGCGCACGGGCACAGTCGGTGCGATCGTTTCGAGGTCAGCCAACACCATTTTGTCGCCGATATCGCCCGCGTGCAAAATGCAGTCGACGCCGGCGAAAGCGTCAAAGAGAGCGCCAGGCACGGAACCGTGTGTATCTGAAAGAATGCCGATGATCATGATGTATTTTATGGGCGGCACATGTCGCAGCCGTTATGAGCGCGACCGTCTTTGATTTCGTCCTCAGTACCGCGTCGGATCGCGATGACCTGAACATCAAAGAACAATTTTTTTCCAGCGAGTGGGTGATTACCATCCACATAGACATTTTCGTCGTCGATCTTAACGATCCAGAGCGGGAAGGGTTTTCCGTCATCGGATTTAGCCATCATCCCAGCGCCGATTCTGAACTGAGTACCTTCAGGAAAGATCGATTTGGGCACAGCCTGGGGCTCGCCTTCACGCAGGCCGTAGGCGTCTTGGGGCTCAACCTCGCAGTGGAACTGCTCATCGAGTTTACGGCCGCCGAGTGCTTTTTCGAGACCACGCAGAATGCCGCCATGACCGTGCAGATAGCGGATCGGCGCGTCAAAAGAGGCATTATCGAGCACTTCGCCATTTTCGTCACTCATCACAAAGATGAACGAAACGACGCAGTTTTCTTCAACAACGGTAACATTTTCAGGTTTATTTGTCGTATCAGCCATGAGTTTGACCCAAAATAGCAAAAACGCCGTCGGAGAAGACGCGGGGGAATCCTCCAAACGGCGTTCAATTCATGAAAATGGATGAAACTGAGCGCGGGATTAGAAGCCCATGCCGCCCATGCCACCCATACCGCCCATACCACCAGCGGGCATGGCGGGCGCTTTGTCATCTTTGGGGACTTCAGCGATCATGGCATCGGTGGTAAGGAGCAAACCGGCGATGGATGCAGCGTACTGAAGCGCGGAGCGAGTGACCTTAGCCGGGTCGATGACGCCAGCGGCATAAAGATCTTCGTAAGTATCGGTCGCAGCGTTATAGCCAAAACCGTCTTTACCTTCGCGAACTTTCTGAACGACGATGGAGCCATCGACACCAGCGTTTTCAGCGATCATGCGGATCGGTTCTTCGAGGGCGCGGCGAACGAGGGCAACGGCGAACTGTTCATCATCGGCCAATTTAAGATCATCGAGGGCGCGCTGTGCGCGAACGAGCGCCACACCGCCGCCAGGAACGATACCTTCTTCGATTGCGGCACGTGTCGCATTGAGCGCGTCTTCCACACGTGCTTTTTTCTCTTTCATTTCGACTTCCGTCGCAGCACCGACCTGAACGACAGCAACGCCGCCGACAAGCTTGGCAAGGCGTTCCTGAAGTTTTTCGCGATCATAATCAGAGGTCGAATCAGCGATCTGAGTACGGATCTGCATGACGCGTTCCTGAATGGCTTCAGCAGAGCCACAGCCGTTGACGATGGTGGTATTATCTTTGTCGATGCTGATACGTTCGCATTCACCGAGATCCTCGATGCGTGCATCTTCGAGTTTCATACCGAGATCAGCGGTGATGACGCGGCCGCCAGTCAACGCGGCGATGTCTTCGAGCATAGCTTTACGACGATCACCAAAACCAGGTGCTTTAACGGCAACGATCTGCAGCGAACCGCGCATACGGTTGACGACGAGCGTCGCGAGGGCTTCATTGTCAACATCTTCAGCGATAATGAGCAGCGGACGATTCTGACCGGCCACTTTTTCGAGGATCGGCAGGATCTCGTTCATGCTGCTGATCTTTTTGTCATAAATAAGAATTTTCGGTTTCTCATATTCGACCGTCATACGATCAGAATTCGTGACAAAGTAAGGCGAAAGGTAACCGCGATCAAACTGCATACCTTCAACGACTTTGAGTTCCGTGGCCAGACCTTTTGCTTCTTCAACGGTGATGACGCCATCCTTACCAACTTCTTTCATGGCACGGGCGAGTATCTCACCGACTTCTTTATCGGCATTGGCGGAAATGGTACCAACTTGTTCGATCTCCTGATCTGATTTGGTCGGGCGCGCCATTTTCTTGAGTTCAGCCACAACAGTCTCAACGGATTTATCAATACCGCGCTTAATGCTCATCGGGCTCTGTCCAGCGATGACGTATTTCACACCTTCGGTAAAGATCGCCTGAGCCAGGACCGTCGCCGTCGTCGTACCGTCACCAGCGATATCGTTCGTTTTGGATGCAACTTCGCGGACCATCGAGGCACCCATATTCTCAAACTTATCTTCGAGTTCCACTTCTTTGGCCACGCTCACGCCGTCTTTCGTGATCAACGGCGCGCCGTAGGATTTCTGGATCACGACATTACGCCCCTTGGGACCGAGCGTCACTTTGACACAATTGGCAATCTGGTTGACGCCGTGAAGAATCTTTTTACGAGCCTGTGATTCGAAGAGAATATCTTTTGCTGTCATCTTAAATTCCTTAAATGATCGTCGCTATGTTTTTTGAATAAGCCATCCTACGACGCAATTCGCCGTAAGGGGTCCGGGGTTTCCCCGGAGAGGGGGTCGCGGCGTATTTTCAAATTTGCAGCGCCTTGCCACAATTCTTTGTATCGTCATATCTCACACGGCGATACAAATTTGAAAAAAGCCGCGCAGGGGGAAGCCTCCCCCACAGCCCAAATTATAATGTTATGATCAGAAATCCTTAATCCATGATACCGAGGATGTCGGATTCCTTAAGGATCATGTGATCTTCGCCGTCGACTTTAACTTCGCTGCCGGCATATTTACCGAACAGCACGCGATCGCCAGCTTTCACGTCCAAAGCAATGCGTTCACCGGCTTCGTTGCGTTTGCCGTCACCGACCGCAATGACGATGCCTTCGAGCGGCTTCTCTTTCGCCGTGTCGGGAATGATGATGCCACCGGCGCTGCGGGTCACGGATTCTACGCGTTTAACGAGGACTCTGTCCTGAAGTGGACGAATTTTCATGATCTAATCTCCTTTATATCTTGAAAACGGCATACCGCCTGGAAAATCTTTAACTTCGATTGCGGAAATAGCTCGTCCGCAACGGGCACACAAGGATAAACACCCTTCCTCATTCGTCAAGGGAACAAACACGAAAATCCTTCAATAAGCCCAAAGTTCACGCGCCCCGAACATGATTTGAGGCATCATGAGGGGGAAGGCTCCCCCTACGCAGCTATGGGCGACTGGTTGTCCTGCGCCATACCAGGCGCGTCCAACCTACGCCCATACGCTGCTACCCCTTCTGCCTACGGCTCGCAAAAACAAGCGCCTCCCCTCGTCACGACGTGGTAAAACGCAGTAACGCAGCACCAACCAATGTCTTAACCAAACTCAGCACCAACCAATGACTTAACCAAACTCAGCACGACAAAATGCCTTAACCAGACTCAGCACGACAAAATGCCTTAACCAAACTCAGCAAGCCGTCACATATTGTCCCCTGCTACGACAGGCGACGCTTCTTCGAAGGCTCTTTGCAGTCGTCAGGCTTCCTTGTCCCCTGCTACGACAGACGACGCGTAATTCACAGCCTGTTGCAAAGCCATCCAAAAATCCATGTTGGCCAGTCGGTTGACCATGTAACACGCTAAAAAGGCATCGCCCGCTCCTACCGTCGAAACAGGATCCACATCCGGAGCCACCACAAACGCCAATTCGCCATCCGAGTGCCACTCCCTGGCCCCTAGTTTGTCCATCGATTCAATCACAGACGACACGCCATATTTTTCAAACAACGCCTTTGCCAGCGCTTCAGAATCATCGCCCGGTTCGCCCATAACGATCTCATACAGGCGCATCACCTCGTCTCGACTGTATTTCACCAAATCCGCATGCGCCAAACTCCATCGAATGACATCCGGATCGTCATAGGGCGCTCGCAAATTCACATCCAAAACACGGAGCTTTTTGGCATCCCCCGCTTCGCACACCAAGCGCCGAATCGTTTCGCGACTGATCACAGAACGCTGAGCTAACGTCCCAAAGTAAATCGCCTGACTGCGCGATAACGCCAACGACATGGTCTCCGAATACGAAATGTCGTCCCACGCGGCTGGAGACACTATCTCAAAGCAATTGCTGCCATCCAACGCTGCATGCACCACTGCCTTTCCCGTCGGCAGATCCGAATAACCTAACTCACCGCGCAGATCCGCACTTTCAAATGCTTTCATCATTCCTTTGGCATCATCATCCCGACCAACTGCCGAGATCAAATACGTCTCCCCCTTTAACTCACGAAAATGACGTGCGAAATTATATGGCGCCCCAGCCGGCGTCTCTACGACATGACCGCCCTCCTCAACAACACAATCCCATAAGAACTCACCAATCACCACCATATTAACAGTGGATATTTCATGTTCTCTCATCACTTATTCCCCGCTCAATAACAGTTTTCTTCCTTATTACAAAACCTGAGATTAGCCTCATATTTTATTCAGACACTCTTTTTTTCGTCTCAATATTTTAGACTTGGCGTCTCAACATACTTGGACTTAGCCTCTTAACATACTTGGACTTAGCCTCTTAACATACCTGGACTTGGCGTTCCTACTGGTTTGGTCTTAGCCACTAAACCTTTCTGGTTTTGCCATCGACAGCTTTTCCCTCATCATGATTACTCATTAACGTAAGAAATTCAGATTCCGATATTTTCAATCCATACGCTGCATCGGAAATTGAAAGTCGTTGAGCTTTAACCATCTCAATTGCAAAAAGTACTTTGCCTTTATCAATACCAATACCTATACCTTCCTCACGACCTTCCTCACGACCTTCCTCTTTAAAGAGGTTCATCGTATACTCTTCATCATATTCTTCCAGAAACATACCGAGTACCTCTGCTCTATGCACCGTTAAAAACGGATATAACTCAAAATCTTTTGGCAAAGATTGGATAACCGAATCAATGGCCAGATTCAGAGGCATAGTATTGCTGTTTTCTCTCACTTTATCAACGATCCATGCATACTCATACAATGGCTCGCAGGTCTGTAGCATGTCCGTATTTCGCCCATGGTTGATGTTCAGCACATGAACCCGCACCTCAATATCAGCATCCATAGCTTCTGGAAAAGCATCGCTAAGACGCAAAATTACTTTGTCAGGTACTTCTTTTCGACCATTGTATAACACGATAAAACTCGGTACCGGCAACATGATCTGTTTTGTTCCCATTTTATTGAGACGATGCTGTTTAACGTATTGTTCATACAAATTGCCCACGTATTGCAGAAATCTCAACGGCATGTTTGGATTGTACGACGACTGTTGCTCGAACAACGCCAACTGGTTATCAATGATCAACGAAACATCGTTGTGCATCCCCAAATACAAAACGCTTTGAATCGTCGTGAATTGAAGTTCCTCTGGATCGGCATAGCTCGTTCCGTTTACAGCATTGTATAGGCTCAACGCCCATGCCCTGTTACTACCAAAGATAAACGTGAACAACCTGTCCTTGTACTTTTTCTGAACAACGGGTTCATCCATAAACACCTCCTTTGAGTCAACTTTTACTGAATAGTCAATCACTGACATTCCATTCAGTATCAAAACTGAACATCTTATCACTCAACTTACAACCGAAGTCAACTCCCAAAACAGATTTTTTGCGAACATTCCTGAATGTGAATACAAAGATCCCACACAAACTTGTTCAACCAATTATGGAAAACCACCTAAAACATAAGCGTCGACCCCACCACGATTTTCGCCCCCCTAAAAATAATTAAAAAAAAATGTCACGTTTTTGCCTTCGCAGGGGAATTACATAGGTAGCCCAAAATAGGCTCGCTCTACTCTCTCTCCTAGGCTTGACTATGTTACACACCACCCCATCATCTCACTCAATCACACTCAGCCCTAGATCCCCCCCATACCCAGTACGATGCTAAACCTTGCAAAATCAAGTCACTCGGGCATGGGAACCCGTCTTTTGATACGATCAAACATCGCTTAGCACCACAAATACCGCGTTTTTGAGCCCATTCGCGCATTTGGCCTCTCTAACGCCATAAAAGGTGGCTTGCCCGAACCCAATCGGTCAAGCGAACCACAGAGTTTTGGCGGATCTCTCTGGAATGACGATCATCTAAAGCGTTTACAATAGCCACTTGGCCCTGCAAACGAAGATCGACATTCGACCGGATGACGCTCGAGGGGGCAGTCTGCCCAGGAGACGACGTTCGGGAAAAGTCCGCGGTGGTGGCGGCGGGGGCGGGCCCTATGTAATAGGCGCGTACTCTGCTTGCTCCGCAATGCGGGGCAAGCAGAGTCTAATCGCCCCTGCCGAGCCGCCCCCCCAAAAAAAGCCCAAAGGTCATTTATCCTTTGGGCTTTTGACATCATTCAAACATCAAACGAATTACTTTTTAGAACGAGAAGAACGGCGAGAAGATTTTTTCACTTCACGCTCATCCTTACGACCACGTTCATTTTCAATCGTCAGCGCCATAGCGGAGCCCGCAACAATTTCGGCATCAAGAATTGCCTGAGCAGCGGACTGAGCGTCTAATTCAGCCTGGGCTTCAGCAGCAGACTGAGCGTCTAATTCAGCTTGGGCTTCAGCAGCGGACTGAGCGTCTAATTCAGCCTGAGCGGCTTCAGCAGCAGACTGAGCGTCCAATTCAGCCTGGGCTTCAGCAGCGGACTCAGCGTCCAGTTCAGCTTGAGCGGCTTCAGCAGCGGACTCAGCGTCCACTTCAGCGTGAGCGGCTTCAGCAGCAGACTCAGCGTCCAGTTCAGCTTGGGCGGCTTCAGCGGCGGACTGAGCATCCAATTCAGCCTGGGCTTCAGCAGCGGACTCAGCGTCCAATTCAGCCTGGGCTTCGGCGGCGGACTGAGCGTCCAATTCAGCTTGAGCGGCTTCAGCCGAAGACTGAGCGTCCAATTCAGCCTG
>JAZUKH010000052.1:0-27889 GCA_045643185.1 Myxococcota bacterium
TGGCACCTGTGTGCGAAGTTCGTCAAATGCTTGGTGAATTAAACGGTGTGCTGAAGGGACTGGGGATTCATGCTGAAATGGATGCGTCATTGTCTGCGAATGTCCAGAACGTGCTTCGTTCCAGTGAGATTGAAGGCGTTATGCTTTCGCCTGAACAGGTGCGCTCGTCGATTGCGTGGCGGCTTGGATTGCCCAATGAAGGAATGCCAGTGGCGAGTCATTATATTGAGGGACTCGTGGATATGATGGTAGATGCATGCAATCATTGTCATTTGCCAATGACTGAAGAACGTCTCATGAAATGGCATCAAATGATTGTATTGGCTGGTGAATCTGGCGTTTATCGACATAGTTCGGCTCCTATGCGCGTGATATCGGGCGTATTGGGCAATGAAATAGTTCATTATGAAGCACCGCCATCGGATGTGGTGCCCACGATGATGAACGCACTCATTAAATATATAAATAATGAAGATAATATTGAACCTATTATTAAAGCAGCAATTTGTTCATTCTGGTTTGTGACTATTCATCCCTTTAATGATGGAAATGGCCGTATTTCTCGCACGATTGCGGATATGATGCTGGCTCGTGCGGATGGAATGAAACAGCGCGTTTACAGTCTGTCTGCTGAAATACAAAAAAAACGTGCCAGCTATTATCAAATCCTTGAGCGGACTCAGTCTGGCTGCATGAATATCACTCCCTGGATTAAATGGTTTGTTCAATGTTTGAGGGCTGCTGTTCAGACTTCGCTTGATCAGGTTCAAATTGTATTAAGGAAGGTTCAGTTCTGGGAACCTTATTGTGACTTAAATATCAATGCACGTCAAAAAAAAATCGTTGATATGTTGCTTACACATTTTGAAGGTAAACTTACAACTGCGAAATATGCCAAAATCGCGAAATGCTCAAATGATACGGCGCTTCGCGATTTGCAGTTTCTTGTTTCGTGTCACATACTGCGAAGCGAAGGTTCCGGGCGTGGATCGCATTATGTTCTGAATGAATAAGGTGGCGCCTATTGCCTGCGGCTATACGGCGGACGCGCGGCGGGCGATTTCCCACGTGACCGTGTAGCATGCTACGCGGCCACGTGGAAAATACGCCGCCGTTATTTATGATTTCTTCCCAACACGAATGACGCCATTGTCAAAATCGCATTCCGACTCGTGATACACGGGGATGTTCATCTTAGTGGCTTTTTCATATTTCGAACCGTATGTATCGAAGGCGTAGGCCTGCGAACCTTTGGCACCTACGAGCAGAATATCGGTCGCTTTCGTCAGGCTGTCGACGCCTTGACCGCCGAATTCGGCGATTTTCGCCAGAACATCGGCTTTTTTGCCGTACGTGAATGTTCCGCTTAGGCAGATGACTTTATTGCGCATCGAAACGGTTTCTGCGGTGTTTTGGGTGCCTTCGCTGTTTACAGGCGGCTCTGTTGGTTGAGAACCAATTTTATAGTATATTCTGTCAACACGAACGAGAACGTTTTCATTGACCAATTTACGAAGAATAGACGCCACGCGGGTGGCAAGAGAATCGTTATTTTGCACTCCGAGTTTGACGATTTCGTCTACAATTTCTCTTTGGGTCAACGAATCGGGATATGATTTTTCGCAAACATTTATGATGGCCGTTACCGCGTCGGTTTTCACAGGAGCTTTTGGTGCTATTTCTTCTTCGTTGAGTTTTGCAATGGCTTTTTTGATCAGAGCCACTGTCGTTGCATCATAGTTGGTATTTAACGGTGTTTGCCCCTCATCATTTTTTGCATTGACATCGGCACCGTTATCGATGAGCACCTTCGCGATTTTAGCACCCCAGTTGGAATGGAGTGGCGTATTGCCTTCATGATCTTTCGCGTTGACGTTTGCGCCAGCGTCGATGAGCGCCTTTGCAATGTCGGCATCGCTGCAGGTATGTAGTGGCGTTTGGTCATTCTGATTATTTGCATGGATGTCAGAGCCCGCGCCAATGAGCAGGTTTGCGATTCCGACGCTCCTGCTGTCGTGTAGTGGCGTATTGCCATCACTATCTTTTGCGTTGACGTTTGCGCCTGCATTGATGAGCAGCTTTGCAACGTCGTCATCGATGCATCGGTGCAGCGGCGTCCAGCCTCGCTCGATTGATTTGGCATTGACATCCGCGCCGGCGTCGATGAGCAATTTTGCGACATCTGCCTTTGTTATGCGTTGAAGTAGCGGTGTTTTGCCATCCTTATCTATGGCATTGACATCCGCACCGGCATTGATGCGTGATTTGACGGCATTCACATCGTTCGCTCGGACCGCATCGAACAGTGCTTCATTTAAGTTTTCGTCTGTTTTTTTCTCGTCTGATTTTTCCTGAGCCTCGCTGCCACATCCTGCGAGTTTCTGCATGAAGGTTTCTTCCGTCCAAAGCTCGATCTTGGCGCTGCCGTTGGCGTTGAGCTCCTCGGCTTTTTTCCACTTTGAGCTGGTGTTGCTCGTTGCGACGAGGACAGAAAGCGTTTTGGTGACGGATTTGGCAATGGTTCCGCCGAGTGATGTGACGCGGGCTTCGGCATCTGCGCGTTTCATGTTGGAAAGGGTTCCCGTAAAGAGGAACGACATGCCGTCAAAGGATATGGCCGTGGCCGCGGGCACTTGTGGCTGTTTAAGATATTCAGGTTTAAGGTATTCGGAACAACCATCACGAAGTTCATCAATGATTTGTTTCTTAAATTCCTCTTTTGAGAAATTGTCAGTATCAGTATAGGTTTTTTCAAACCAACCATTTGGACGCCAACCATTACCATTAAAATAGTGTTTGGCTTCTGCTACACTACATGTGTCAATTGATACCGAAACGCTGTTGTCGTCAGAATAGTCTTTGCTATGAATTAGAATAAAAATGCCATAATTGTCATCATCAGCCTCGGTGATGTCGTCGTCATCATATTCATCGTCATCACAATCTGCGTAAACATTGTTCGGGCTTTCGCAGAAATATTCGTAATGATCATCTCCATCGTAGCTCATGTCTTCTGATACAGAAAGCACTTCGTTAAAGGCTTCTTGTATTTCTTCATAAACGGCATCAAGATCAAGTTTGTTTTTGGAGTTTGCCATAGTTGATACTCCTATATTACAGATGTTTAAGGGATATAAACGTTAAATGTTGTCATGCTTTTTAGATTTAGCCATGGTATTTTCCTCTATTTCGTTATCATCACACTCATTGTTATTACGAATGACGACATAGTCAAATGTCGCCTATGCCGTTGGTAATATGGCGGAAGCGCGGACGGCGTATTTCTGCCCACCGTGGCGGCTTGCATGCACTGCCGCTACACGGAAGGCGCTCAATAAACCTTAAGATAGTTTTGAATGTTAAATATACTCGTGTTTCTTATCTGGACTTCCTGAGCATGAACCACATGCACAGGAATATGATTCATGCCCGCAGTATCTACAACGGTATTTCTTTTTATTGTGAGGAATGTATTTGTGGTTTCCACCTGCAGAACACGAACCACGTGCACAGCTGTAGGATATATGTCCACAACGACAGCAAATGTATTTATCCATTATAATATCTCCTTATCAAAATGTTGTTGTTTGTAATAAGTAATTAGAAGTTACTTATTACAACCCAAATTTGGCACATATGGCTTTCAACCCACCTTCAATGCCGATTCCCTTTGCTGCAAATTTCCAGTTGTCGAATTTCATGAGTGGTTGTTTATTTGGCAAATTTACCTTTAATAAAAACGAGCTCAGTCTCATTTCCAAATGCCTTTCCATATGCTTTGTTCAGGGACATGATCCAGCTGATAAGACTCCATAACGACCATAGACCAAGCATTGCTAGAGATGTTGTTCCAAAGCCAAATATCAAAAGTCCCCATCGTATTAATCCACAAACAATTCTTCCTCGGTAAAAATCACTGATTGCCAAACTGCTGAGAAGAAAGCAAAAGACCCAGACATAGACATGTTTATTTATTCTTTTTGTGCCTGACTCAGGAATTGTTATTTTTTCTGATTTTACTTGCGTGTTTGAAACAATATGTTGTGGTGCTGAATTTTGAGCGGTTGAAGAATTGCTGGTTTTGGTCGTGTGCGGCAAATTCTCGATGCAGCTTTCATCACACTCTTCTTCATCATCGTCCCAGCTTTCATCACACTCTTCTTCGCCATCTAATTCGTTTGCATGAACGGCACCGTTATCGGTGAGTATTTCCTCGACATCCTCATCATCGCAGAGATCTAGCGGTGTATTGCCATTCTTATCTCTTGCGTTGACATCAGCGCCCGCGTTGATGAGTATTTCTGCTATTTCTGGAAAGGGACAGATATGTAGTGGAGTTCTGCCTTCACTATCCTTTGCATTAACATCCGCACCCTTGTTGATGAGCATTTCTACTTTATCTGCATCACTGCAGGAATGTAGCGGTGTTTGACCATCATCATCTTTAGCGTTGACGTCGGCGCCCGCGTTGATGAGCATTTCTGCTGTATCTGCATCATCGCAGGAATGTAGCGGTGTTTGACCATCATCATCTTTAGCGTTGACATCCGCACCCTTGTTGATGAGCATTTCTGTTGTATCTGCATTACCGCAGGTATGCAGCGGTGTTTGACCATCATCATCTTTAGCGTTGACATCCACACCCTTGTTGATGAGCATTTTTGCCAAGTCAGCATCATGGCAGGTATGCAGCGGTGTTCGACCACGATCATCTTTAGCGTTGACGTCGGCGCCCGCGTTGATGAGCATTTTTGCTATGTCAGCATCATTGCAGCAGTGCAGCGGTGTGCAGTCTTCAACGTCTTTCGCATTAACATCCGCGCCCGCATCGATGAGCAGTTTTGCTATGTCAGCATAATTGCAGCAGTGCAGCGGTGTGCAGTCTTCAACGTCTTTCGCATTAACATCCGCGCCCGCATCGATGAGCATTTTTGCTATGTCTGCAACGAAGCATATATGCAGCGGTGTTTGACCATCATCATCTTTAGCGTTGACATCGGCGCCCGCTTCGAGGAGCGATTTTAAGACTTCGCCTTTACAAAATGAGACGGCTTTGTGAAGGGTGTCATTAGAGTACTTATCATCATAATTCATAGCGATTTTTTCTTTATGCTGTGGTGTTTTGTTATCACAAATGACACCATTGTCATAATTGCGACATGTCTTTTGGGGGACATAGACGAAGCATCATGATGTTATATATAATTATTCCCGACACGAAGGACGCCATTGTCGAAATCGCATTCCGATTCGTGATATACGGGAATATTCATATTAGTGGATTTTTCATATTTGGTTTAGACGTACACGTTATCGAAGTCTCTGGCCTTGATCCAATTTTCTAAAAGCGCGCGGTTTCTGTTTTCATACCAATCATTGCATAATACGTAAGAAAACGAGTTGATCTGAATAAGGATATTGTTTTCTGAATAATAGCGTTTTGTGGGATAATTAGAGTCTGTTTTAGCCAAAACGGGATAGCGCAAACCGAAATTTTCTTTGCTGTATTCGGGTGTCAACATCTTATCGATTTCATGGGTAGATATTTTACCTTCGGCAATCAGTTTTGGAATCATGTATCGAGCGAGTTCACCAACTTTCAAGTCGATAGGGATGGTTGGTATGGGGGCGTCGTCATCTTGAATGGCTGGTTCTGGTGGCTCCGGATGGATGTTAGAACACATCTGAATCAGCTGCGCACTTCGCGCAAAAAGTTCATTGGTGTCATCGACGATATTTGGATGATTAAGCACAGGATCTAATATCTCTTTCTTAAAAAGATTGCCGTGATAAAGTGTAAAACGAAAATCGTACCCCAAACCAGAGAGTATGTTTTGAGCCTCCGTGAGACATTTTTGAAGTGGTGTTAAAATATTATTTCCGATTTTGGGGGATGCAAAGAGGATATCCGCTTTTTGAACATCGAAATAGCCGTATAAACAGATGGCTGTACGGATACATTTCTTAATAACACTCGCAATGGTTTCGTTTTTTGAGCCGTAATTGAGTCCTGCCTCATGATAGGCAACGTCTATGGCATAGACATTTTCTACATTGCCATGATGAGAAACCATACCGATGAGGTCGATTTCTGCCTGCTGGAGAATTTGTGAGACAGTAGCGTTTTGTTTATATAAGTTGTATTTATATTGTAAAAAATGATTTCCCGTTTCGTTGATGATATTTGTGAGCTCATCTTCGTGGAGCAAAGGCCAGTTTTTGGAGGGTTTCCAATTTGTCTGCACGAGTTGGCAAGTTTTTACGTGCTTTAACCATGAGTATAATAGAGATTCACCCATTTCAAGTTTCATAAAAATCTCCCGTAATTATAACCTTTTACCCTGTGTAAAAGATATTCTCTCATAAAAAAAAAAACCATTCCGTCAAGACAAAAAAACGCTGTTTTGCAAAAAAATTTGGTAACGCCGTTGCAAGCAACGGCGCACCGAAGCGCGCTTTGCGCGCGGCGAGGCGTATTGACGGCGGCCCGTAGAGACGTGTCGTGACACGTCTCTACGGTGCCGGCCGGAAATAGCCGAGCGCAAAAGGCCGTATTTCCTGTGAAGACGTGTCGTGACACGTCTCCACAGGAAATAGGCCGACCCATGCACGCCGTATCGCCGATGGATGAGACGTGTCGCGACACGGCTCAACTATCGACGATAGGCGCGCCCCCAAAAAATCCCGAAAACATCGCGAAATATGGGGTTAAAATTCGCGGCAAAATCACGTAATATTCTGCGGTTTTTTGCGGCCGTAAAAATCGGCCGGATATCGATTATCGCATTCCCTCGGATATTATTTCCTTGTGGTTGCGTAGCATGCTACGTAGCATCATGGGTATGAGGGATTTATCATAAGGATCATCATGAAGAAAAACGCCACGTACAACAAGGTCGATACTTGGATCGACATCGTCAAAAACGAACACGAAATCCTCGATTTCTGGAAAGATGCCGACATCTTTAACAAGCTGCGCGCCCGTAATAAAGGCGGCAAGAAATGGTCATTCCTCGATGGCCCGATGACCGCCAATAACCCCATGGGCGTTCACCACGCATGGGGCCGCTCGCTCAAAGACGCGCTGCAGCGCTATCACGCCATGAACGGCTGCGAACTCCGCTATCAGAACGGCTTTGACTGCCAGGGCCTCTGGGTCGAAGTCGAAGTCGAGAAAGAACACGGCTTCGCCAGCAAAAACGAGATTCGCGAATACGGCGTCGATAAGTTCGTTCAGGACTGCAAAGACCGCGTCAATAAATGTGCCAAGCGCATCACCGATCAGTCGATTCGACTCGGCTACTGGATGGATTGGGATAATTCCTACTTCACCATGAACGAAGAAAATAACTACACGATCTGGTCGTTCCTCAAGAAATGCCACGAAAAAGGCCTGATTTATCGCGGTCACGACGTCATGCCGTGGTCGGGCCGCTCCGGCTCCGCCTACTCGCAGATGGAAGTCATCGAAGGCCGTAAATACATCGCGTCGCTTTCGCTCTTCGTCAAATTCCCCCTCATCGATCCGGGCCACGAAGGCGAAAACCTCGTCGCATGGACCACGACGCCGTGGACCTTGAGCTGCAACATCGCCGCCGCCGTCAACGCCGACCTCGATTACATCAAAATTCGCTCGAACCAGGACGGCGAAATTTATATCTTTGCCGCAGAAAACCTCAAGTTCCAGCGCCTCGAAAAACAATATAAAGAAAACTGGATCGACGGCGTGCCCAAGCTCAAAACGCTCGATCAGATCTTTAAAGAACGCGGCGGTTACGAAGTCGTCGGCACCGTCAAGGGCGCAGACCTCGTCGGCCTTCGCTATCGCGGGCCTTTCGATGAACTCGAAGCCCAGAACGTCAAGGGCGGCTATCCCTTCACCGACGAAAAAATCGCCGAATCGGCTGTCGAAGCGCACCGCGTTATCGATGGCGGTCGCGACGAACGCGGCGGCGCCGTCGTTACCATCGGCGAAGGTACCGGTATCGTTCACATCGCCCCGGGCTGCGGTGACGTCGACCACGTCCTCGGCGTTAAACTCGGCCTGCCTCAGCTCGCTCCGCTCGATGAAGCCGCCTGCTTCCTCCCCAAATTCGGCTTCCTCACCGGCATGAACGCCACAAAAGATGATACGCGTCAGGCAGTCGTCAAAGCCCTCAAAGAAAAGAACATCCTCATCGCCCAGGAACTCTATCCCCACGTCTATCCGCACTGCTGGCGTACCGGCGAAGAACTCGTCTTCCGTATGGTCGACGAATGGTACATCAACATGAACTGGCGCGATCGCATCATCAAGGTCGCCAAAGACATCAACTGGATCCCCGCTTTCGGTAAAGACCGCGAAGTCGAATGGCTCACCAATATGCGCGACTGGATGATCTCCAAGAAACGCTTCTGGGGCCTCGCCCTCCCGATCTGGGTCTGCGACGACTGCAAGAAATTCGACGTCATCGGCGGCCGCGAAGAACTCAAAGAACGCTGCATCGAAGGCTGGGACAAATTCGAAGGCCATACACCGCACAAACCCTGGATCGACGAAGTCGTCCTCCAGTGCCCGCACTGCGGCGGCAAAATGCACCGCGTCGAAGACGTCGGCAACCCCTGGCTCGACGCCGGTATCGTTCCCTACAGCACGGTCAAATACAACTCCGACCGCGACTACTGGAAAGAATGGATGCCTGCCGACCTCGTTCTCGAGTGCTTCCCCGGCCAGTTCCGCAACTGGTTCTACAGCCTCCTCGCCATGTCCACAATGATGGAAGACATGAAGCCGTTCAAAACGCTCTTGGGCCACGCCCTGGTTCGCGACGAACACGGTCAGCAGATGCACAAATCGACCGGCAACGCCATCTGGTTTGACGATGCCGCCGAACAGGCCGGTGCCGATCCCATGCGCTGGCTCTATGCGCGCCAGGATCCCGAAGTCAACCTCAACTTCGGTTACGGCCCGCTTCGCGAAGTCCGCGGCGGTTTCATCAATACCCTGTGGAACACCTACGCCTTCTTCACGAACTACGCACGCCTCGAAAACTGGACGCCCAGCGACAACGCGACGCCGTTCGCCGACCGCACGCTCTTCGACCAGTGGATCCTGACCGAACTCCAGCTCCTCATCAAGGAATGCCGAGAAGGCTTCGAAAATGTCGACGTCCGCAAAACCGCGCTCGCCATCGAAGCATTCGTCGAAAATCTCAGCAACTGGTACGTCCGTCACAACCGCAAACGCTTCTGGAAAATCGAAGAAAACGACACGATCAAAGCCCGCGCCGCCTTCGAAACCCTCTACGAATGCCTCGAAACGGTCATCCGTCTCGTCGCGCCGATCCTCCCGTTCCTCGCCGAAACGATGTATCAGAACCTCGTCAAAGGTGCCCGCGATGACGCCAAGGAATCCGTCCATCTCGAGATGTATCCCGAAGCCGACGAATCGAAGATCGACATGCTCCTTCGCGACGAAATGGCCGCCGTCGAGAACTTCACCAAACTCGCCCTCAGCGCCCGCGAAGCCCAGAAACTCAAGATCCGTCAGCCTCTGAGCAAGATGATCCTCGGCCCAGCCGACGAAATCGGCCTCAAAGCCGCCAATCGCTTCCAGGACATCCTCAAAGACGACCTCAACGTCAAAGCCGTCGAAATCCTCGCCCCCGGCACGCCCAGTCCGCTCGATTACGAAATCAAGCTCAACTTCCGCGCCGCCGGCCCGAAATTCGGCAAACAGATCAAGGAAGTCAGCGCCGCCCTCACGGCCAACCACGACCTCGTCATCGCCAAAGCCCGCGCCGGTGAAGCCGTCACGCTCACCATCAGCACCGGCGACGTCGAAGTCACGCCCGACCTCATCATCATGCAGGCCCTCCCCAACGAAAAACTCGCGATCGCCGAAGAATGCGGCTACTGGACCGCGTTCGACACCGAGATCACCGAAGACCTCCGCATCGAAGCGTTCATGCGCGACGCCATGCGCAAATTCCAGCTCACCCGCAAGGAAATCGGCCTCGAAATCGAAGACCGCATCACGATGACCTGGCAGTCCGACTCCCAGACCCTCATCGACATGTTCGCCGCCTGGGGCAACAAAATGGCCGAAGGCCTCCTCTGCATCAAACTCGAACGCTCCAATGACAAACAAGCCATGGATGCCAAATTCGAAGGCGAAGAAATGACGTTCGAAATCAAGAAGGCGTAAACCTTTGAAGTGAGGCTTTGTGGCGGTGGGTATCGCTTCGCGATACGCCACACGCGTTGGGCCTATCGGCGTGCGCCGATACGGCCCTTTGCCGCCCGCTATTCCCCATGGCGCCGCGTAGCATGCTACGCGGCTTCATGGGAAATACGCGGGCGGTTTTTGGATTTTTTATGGAAATAATATATGCCCAGGCCTCTTTATCAAAATAAATATCATCAGGGGACATTTCGCGCCAAATGGTGTGATTACACACACGGTGGATTGTATTTTGTTACATGTGTTGTCAATGATCGAAAACACGCATTTGGTGAAATTCGTTTGGATGAATGCGGGCATAAATACATGGATTATTCGCCGTTGGGCCAATACATCAACGGAATCATGATTGATGTGACAAAACATCATAAATATGCATATATTCCGGTATTTCAAATTATGCCGGATCACGTGCATTTCATCGTATTTGCGGGCGATTATGAATTGAACGAATCCATAAATGCGGAAATGAATGGGGATGAATCGATAAAATCCATGTATTCGAATAATTCGGATAATCCCAATAATTCGGATATTTCCAATTTCCCCCCAAATTCCCCATGTAATCCCAATTCCCCATGTAGCCGCGTAGCATGCTACGCGGCTACGTTTGCGTTTGATAATGATGATAATAAAAATAAATCGTCGGATGATAATAATCCCGATGATATATGGGACGAAATCGACGTCCCCGATTACGTTCCCGAATGGGAAATGGACGTCGATATCAATCAAACGACGTCATCGTATTACGCATCAATATCGCCCAAACGGGGTTCATTGGCCGCCATTGTTCGAAATATCAAATCGGCGACGACGAAACATGCGCATGAATTGGGAATGTCATTTGAATGGCAACGTCGTTATTGGGAAAAGGTCATTATGACCAATCGCGAATATGTACGCATTGCGTGTTATATTGAACGGAATGTTCAAAATTGGAAAAATTGCACAAAATAACAGGTGATTTGTAATGACCCCTAATACCCGTTCCCTTTACCAATCCACCATTGCCGATTTCATCCAACGGGATGCATCGACGATTCTAGGCCACCTCGTCAACGCCTATCACGGCAGAATACAAACCACGCAAAGCGAGGCTTGGAAAACGGAAATCGAATTATTGCAGTCGGTGCTTCAGCCGTGGCAATCCGAGGATGCCCATATTCTGTTTGAATACGACATACCGAGGTTGGGTAAGCGCGTCGACGTCGTGCTGTTGCTTTGCGGCATGGTGTTCTGTCTGGAATTTAAGGTAGGGCAGGCTGAGGCGCTTCAGAGCGATGTCGAGCAGGTGTTGGATTATGCGCTTGATCTCAAATGTTTTCATTTATACAGCGCGGACAAGCCGATTGTACCGATTCTTATTCCGACAAATTATAAGAAAAAGCCATCGAACATCCAGAATTCACCTTATGATGATCAAATTTATAACCCGCTAATCGTCGGAAGCGCGAAGCTTCAGGCGGTGATTATTGATATTATTGAGAATGGATCTAAACCAATTCATCCAGAATCCTGGGGATCTAACTGGTCGATTAGTCCGTATTCGCCGACGCCGACGATTATTGAAGCGGCTAGGGCGTTATTTGAAAATCATAGCGTCGAAGAAATTACGCGCCATGAGGCGGATAAGGTTTCAACCGATGCAACAATTCAATATCTTCTGGATGTCATCGAGCACAGTGAGCGTGAAAAACAAAAGAGCATTTGCTTTGTCACGGGCGTGCCCGGTGCGGGAAAGACGCTTGTCGGGTTGGATGTCGCAATCAAACAGACGTATGAAAAGTGCGATCAAAAGGGGAATGGCGCCGTATATCTTTCGGGCAATGGGCCGCTTGTTGCGGTGCTGACAGAGGCGCTTGCCATCGATAATCAAAGAAAATGTAAATTGCGTGGCGAAAAGAAGAATTTGTCTGATTCGAGACGCGAAGTTAGTGAATTTATACAAATTATACATCGTTATCGCGACAACATGCTCGCAAAGATAAAGAATCCCGTTGAAAATGGTGTGCTTGAAATCGATCCGTCTAAAGCCATCAGTCATGGAGAAACGGGCTATGGCGAGGTTGAACATGTGGCGATATTTGATGAGGCGCAGCGTTCGTGGACGCATAAGAGGTTGGCGGATTACCTCAAGCGCGGCGGGACGTATGGCAATAAGCTCAAAGTGCCGAATTTCCCCGTTTCTGAGGCTGCTTTTCTCATCTGGTCACTTGATCAGCGAAAGGATTGGGCCGTAATTATTTGCCTCGTTGGCGGTGGTCAGGAAATCAACACGGGCGAAGCCGGCATCAGTGAATGGATCGATGCGCTCAATCAGCATTATCCGCATTGGAATATATATATTTCACCGCATCTGACTGAGCCGGAATATGCTGAGGGCAAGGTGTGCGAACTACTTCAAGATAATTCAAAAGTAACCTATTCGGATAAACTCCATTTGGCTGTCAGTCTTCGTTCTTTCCGTGCAGAAACGTTATCCGCATTTATACATTCTTTATTATCAATTCATAATAATGCGCCTCAATTATATCATGATGTCACAGCGAGGAATTATCCCGTTTTCTTAACGCGAGATATCAATAAAGCGCGTGCATGGCTTCGTTGCAATGCGCGAGGTTCGTTGCAGACGGGCATTCTCGTCACGAAAGTGGCGGCGCGATTCAAGCCGCAGGCGGTCAATGTATTGGCGAATGGCGATGAAAATGCGGTGCATTGGTTCTTGGAGGACAAGAACGACGTTCGTTCGTCCAATTATCTTGAAGAAGCTGCGACCGAAATACAGGTTCAGGGGCTTGAGCTGGATTATGCCTGTGTGCTTTGGGATGCCGATATGCGCTATGAAAATGGTCAGTGGCAATATTATAAATTCAATGGCAAAACGGCATGGATACCCGAAAAAAATGCGGAGACGCGCAAATATATGCTTAACGCCTATCGCGTTCTCTTAACGCGTGCACGTCAGGGTATCGTGATCTGCGTGCCCGAAGGCAATCATCGCAAAAATGCCGAAGGTTTCGACGAAGATCCATCGCGCCTTCCGGCGTTTTACGATGGTACTTATGAATACTTGAAAAGCCTCGGTATTGCTGAATTATAATGGGCGGTGGCATCGCTTCGCGATACGCCACACGCGTCGGGCCTATCGGCTTTGCCGATACGGCCCTTTGGCGCCCGCTATGTTCTCGGCGCCGTTCCGGGCACCTGCGAGCATACGCGTGCGCTGTTGTTTTCGGGACAGCTGATTGTAGCGTACTACGTGGTGGATTTGCTTAGGGGGATTGTGTCCAAAAAACTCTGAATGCCTTCCCGCAGCGCTGAAGGATGGTATTCAGAGGTTATGAATGGTCTCTTTCATCACAGGAGGAAGGTCTATAGAGGTTGTGTATGCTTGCCATATCGGGAAAAGGAACGCGACCATAGGTTATGGAGTGTTTGCTTTGGTGGTGTGGCAAGCCGATAAGAGGCCGTGAATTGTTTCCCGAGTGAGTGAAGGAGACTCTTCATAGACATATTGTTCTTTTCCTCTCCTCAGAGGGAACGTATCTTCAAAAAAGCTCGCTCTGGTTAAACGGCTTTGATAGACTTACGGGGCTGCTTGACAGCTTGTTGATGATACATTTTCTAGGAGTTAGGCCATTAAAAAGATCAAGTCGTTTAGTCTAGCTAGTTTTACCAATCACGCACTCGCCGGTTTTATGCCGAGAAAATAATTCTGTCGGTGTATGAAAAATGTGTTAAGATGCACCACGGTTCGGAGTTTATTGCTACATGGTGGTTTCGCAGATTTCCTTATAGCATATTTAGAGATTTGAACCGGCTATTCCTCGAAATTTCGTGGGACAGCAGTGATCTTAAACTAAAAGTGATGAATATGTTCTGCTTCACTCAGGAATATATTAATTACGCTATCTTGTCACCGGAAATAAAATGCGTGTTCAGCTTCATACACTAGCCAAACGACTTCATTCGAATGCAGCGCTCATCGTCACAATCGCTGTGTCCTCGCTTTTTGTCTCCTGTGCGCCAAAATCGCAAGATCCCTATGTTCACTCCAGAATAATGGGGGGCTGGACTCGTCCTGATGTCAAAACGTTTAGAGAGATAGAGTATGAGAAAAAAGAACATGAAGAAAGAATAAAAAAAGAGGAAGAAAGAATAAAAAAAGAGAATGAAGCAAGGGAGATAGAAAACGCCACACAAATTTTCTATGCCTGTGTCGATGATCCGCAGCAATGTGATGAATTCATGACACTGAATGGCTCATTCGCACGAGATAAATGGTTCACCTCGACCGAGTTTTTCACATGCGAGGACTATAAATTAGTCTTATTAGGAGAGCTGTCATTCAACGAGATCATTCGACACAAGCATGTTCTCAAAGATGATGTTGTTTATACAAATGCTGAGTGGAGCGAAGAAATTGCAAAAAATAAAGAATACTTTGATCATATCACTGAAAATGCATCTGCGCTGGAAGCGCGCCGAGCGGAAGCTTATATCATGAAACGCATTATCGATGATATTAATGCGGATACGCTGACTCAGCACTTTGATTATTATTTCGATCCGGATGTGATAAAACACCTTGAAATTGTTGTCAGCCTTATCATTAATAAATACGACACGTCCGAAGCTTACAGGTTCTACGATGGTTATTTTGTCAATACTTACTACGACAGTAACTGTATAAACAAAGCCGAATGTAGAGAATTTATATTTGATATGACTTCGCGTAGAGATAATGTTTTTAATAAAGAAAAAGTGAGTTCCATTCCGTTTATAGAATCTGAAGATTTTCTGGAGGAAAAAAGCCAATTCGAATCTTCTTCAAAGTCAACTTCTCCCAAAATTAATTTATTTTCAGATACAGCCTATATTATTGGTTATAATCAATTTTTTTCATTAGAAAAAGACGTCACTTATCATCCACGTTTTAGATATCCAGAGAAACGTGTTGTTACTAATGAAAACCCATCTAAGATAATGAAAAAAGGAAAACTATTCGGTATGGAAGTGTTCTTGCTCTTTGATAATGCACTGCACGGACTTTTCCTAAAAAACATGAACCCATTTGAAAACCTTCAATTGAACGCTGAAAGCATCGCAAATGAAAAATTAAACCAGATCGAAGAAATGTATCATACGCTATCAGCTCATTGTGGAAACGATACTTGCCGTTCCGTTATTTTGAGCTTGATTCTTAAAAAACGCAGCGAAATCTATTTCGGCAATCCTCAAATAATCAATAACCCCATGATCGAGTCACTCCTTGCAAACGATAAATTGTGTCATACAAAACAGATGAAGGCTTTATTCAATTCCATCAAAAATCGTAAAATTCGCGATGCATTGCTCCCCGAAGGCGTGCTCAATGCAGAAGCGCTCCAGAAGAAACAGCCGGAATATGCAGATTATATAGAACATATTTGGTCGCTAACCACTGATAAAGAGAGAACCTTTAAATACTATGAAAAAGACCCTATAGCTGAAAACGCTGTTAAAGAAGCTTATCAAGCAATTGTTCCAAACGTTAATGTTCAAAAAGTCGTCTTGCCGTACTTTGAAGAAGTATATAATAGTAGCGTTTATGATTTTAATAGTAGCGTTTATGATTTCTATTGCGCATCGGGCTTTGTGATTATTGAAAACCCGCTTGATGCGTATAAATTACAGTATTCCTTATACAGTATCAGAGTTTGCAGATATTGCGATCTGCAAACTATGATAAAGAAAAGCGCTTGTTCTGATGAGGACAGAGTTTATTTTGTAGATCGGATTGATCCATCAGAGGCAGAACTCATGAAAGAGATTTATAATCCAGAAATATATAATCGCGTAAAGGAATAATCTCGATATTTTGTAATAATGAGAACACGACTTTATTCCGATGCCGATCGTTACTGCAATTTTCATCCATTTTTGCTGCTGAACGTACTTCATGCGCTTCGCGCGAAACTGTCCTCAACATGTTTCGCGCGAAAGTGACGTCAAAAATCAGAAACTCGAAACACTATCATTGCATCGAGGTAATGTTGTTCTTTATCGAATAAAGCAAACGTATAATCAACTCTTAAACCAATTCCCCACATACCTATATACCCGGTAAATCCGATACCCGATTTGCATGCAAACGCCCCTGATAATTTGTTTCCTTCTGAGTGTATTTCAGAAATATACATTCCGCCTAGACCGAGTTGAGTCCAAACATCAAAGAATGGGGCTATATAGTTTTTAGTATCCCACCACGTATAGGAAAATTTAACACTCGCCATCGTATGGCCAACAAAAGCTTTAATTTGCTCTGCATCTGCGTTTTTCCAGTACAGCCCACCTAATCCCTGGTCGACAGAAATATTAAGCCAGTCCATGATTCTGTATCCATCGCTCAACATAAACTGAAAACCTTGTCTGAGCTTTCCCTCATTCATCTGTCCCAGCCATCCTGTGCTGACTTCAATATCAAAGTATGGATGCGCAACGACACTCCCAAGAGCTTCAAATGGAGCTGCAAGAGCGCTGCCTATACCACTAGCAATTTCAGAGAAAATATCGCTAAAAAATCCACCCAAATCGGGTCCATGTGCTTCCGCATCCCGAGTCGGTGCAAATGTAAATAGAACTGCAAATAACGCAGTCATCAGCGTAAAGCATAATTTATGATATGAATGCATTTTCGATGACATCAAGCATCTCCTCTTTTATCTCTCTCAAGCATTTACCCTTCATTGCAAAATACCATTGCCTATTATGCTTGATGCAACCAAAATATTCAATTTTTTTTTAGTGGCTTGATGTGGCGCAATGCGCCTAAAAAGACTTCGTGATGCACTCCCTTCGCCATTCATAAAACAAGCTAAACGACCAACTCACCTGGCAGTCCGACTCCCAGACGATCATCGACATGTTCGCCGCTTGGGGCGACAAAATGGCCGAAGGCCTCCTCGCCCTCTCCGTCACGCGCGCATGCGACAAACTCCCAATGGAAGCCGCTTTCGAAGGCGAAGCCATGACGTTCAACATCGTTAAGGCATAATATATTAATCTCAAGTCCCCTCGCCATTGGAGAGGGAATTTAGGGGTGAGGCTTTGTTGCGGTGGCTATCGGCTTTGCCGATACGCCACACGCGTCGGGCCTATAACCCAATATAGAGACGTGTGACCACGCATCTCTTATTGGGTTATACGGCCCTTTGGCGCCCGCTATGTTCTCGGCACCAGAGACGTGCGACTGCACGTCTTTTCTGGTGCCTGCGAGCATACGTGGGCGGATTTTATTTTCATTTGGGTGGGAATTATTTAATAATTCCTACCGTAGAGACGCAAAATTTTGCGTCTCTACAATAAAATGGCATTCCAACAATATCGGCCCAAAATCACGTTACAACATAACCAATTTCCGCGAGGTGGACATGAACGATAAATACATGAATCGATATCGAATTCCATCATCACGTTGTCCCGGACATGATTATAATCATGGTGCATATCATGTGGTTATTTGCACCCAAAATCGCGTGCATAATTTTGGTGAAATCGTGCGTGATGATGAATTCCGTGGTCGTGGTATTGGCGAACATCGTAGGGAGGCAAAATTTTGCGTCTCTACACCAAATTGCGCACCCGTAATGATATTTACCCCCATTGGTGAATATTTAAATCAATGCATTAAAACCGTTACCGATCATTGCCCGTATGCAGAAATACCATATTGGCAGGTCATGCCCAATCATGTACATTTAATTGTATTTATTGACGGTGATAAAACGCCATATAAACGTCGGGAATTTTCAAAAATAAATCGTGATAAATCCAACGTAAATGCCCCCCCCCGTAGAGACGCAAAATTTTGCGTCTCTACAACGCGATTCATCCCGAATGCCCGGCGATTCGTCCCCCCAATATATTGAAAATATGGCGGGATGGTTATCCATTACCATACGATGTATAAAACGCGCCGTTACCGCGTATGCCCGTGAAAATAATATAATATTTCATTGGCAATCACGGTTTTATGATCGGATTATGCGTGATATGGATGAAATGTCCAAGACCATTGATTATGTATTAAATAACGTTGCCGCATGGGATGTTGATCATGAAAATGATATAGACATTCCTTAATTGAAATCGCAAATCGGAGAACTTTATGAACCATAATACCCGTTCACTTTACCAATCGACCATTGCCGATTTCATCCAACGGGATGCATCGACGATTCTCGGCTGGGGTGAGGCTTTGTTGCGGTGGCTATGACCGTTGCATGGCCGTGAGACGCAAAATTTTGCGTCTCTACGCCGGCCATACAACGTCCATACGCCACACGCGTCGGGCCTATAGGCGTACGCCGATACGGCCCTTTGCCGCCCGCTATGTTCTCGGCACCAGAGACGTGCTACCGCACGTCTCTACTGGTGCCTGCGAGCATACGCGAGCGTTTATGTATTCCCTTAAGTTTTTCTTTATCATTTTTTATCTAATTATGATAGTAAAGACATACTGTTTGCATTTTGCAGACTTTTAAACTTTGTTTACAAGGAGATAATATGAAGAAAACTAGACTATGCAAATCTAGTGGCTTTTTTTGCATGGCCATTACTGCTGTTTGTTTTATCAACGCATGCGAAGATGACGCTCATCTGACTTCAAACGATACCAGCTGTCTCGAAAGTGCTAAGCCGGCAACCGCAACGACATGCGACTGCGAAGATGGGGTATGGCAGTATTGCATTTATCCCGTTGGTGATAAATGTGCAAAATCTAATTGTGCGGCTGGGGAAATATGCGACTCCACGACGGGTGAATGCAAGAAAAGCGAAATAAATAAATGCGCCGGCGTTTCGTGCAATGCTGACGAAACTTGCAATCCCGCGACCGGCATTTGCGATAAAAACGACGTCGATAAATGCGCCGGCGTTTCGTGCAATGCCGACGAAACTTGCAATCCCGCGACCGGCATTTGCGATAAAAACGACGTCGATAAATGCGCCGGCGTTTCGTGCAATGCTGACGAAACCTGCAATCCCGCGACCGGCATTTGCGATAAAAACGACGTCGATAAATGCGCCGGCGTTTTATGCAATGCCGACGAAACCTGCAATCCCGCGACCGGCATTTGCGACAAAAACGACGTCGATAAATGCGCCGGCGTTTCGTGCAATGCCGACGAAACCTGCAATCCCGCGACCGGCATTTGCGATAAAAACAGCGTCGTAAATACAGCTAATATCAGCATTACAGGCGAAAACTCGATGGATGAAAACTCATCCACCACTTTAACCGTAAAACTCGATCCCAAGCCGCTTGCTGATGTCACTGTAAAAGCGACCTTGACCACACCTGACATTTGTTCAATTTCTGGCGACGACTCGCTGTCTTTCAAAACATCGGACACAGTGTTTGAAAAAGAAATCACAATCGAAGCGACGAACAATGACATCATCGATGGAGATAGAGATTGTCATATTGTATTCAATGCGACATCGAGTGATACGAATGAAGCGACGACTTATCATAACAAAACAGCAGAAATCACCGTTTCTGTGAAAGATGATGACAAAGCAGGCATTATTGTATCAGGGGGGGGGTTAATAAGCGTATACGACCTCGATCATGAAGATGATCCCAGACCATCATCTAGCGATTACTGTTATACCTTAAAAACCAAACCGGAAAGTCAGGTTGTTCTTGCAATCACGCTTGAAAGGCCCAGTGCCCAATGGGTTCAACTGGATAAAACTTCAATTATTATTATTCCTGAGTTATATAATCAAAAGACGAACTGCGTCAAAGTCACAGATATTTTCGATTACTCCATAATGGGAACTCCCGATTGGGCAGAAATCAAGGCAACAGCCATATCGTCCGATACAAATTACAATAATATAACAATAACAGCTGGTATTCTTTTTTCGGATTATTCATTCGATGGTTTCTATGCTAAAGTTTCACCAAACTTGAGATATAATGGTTCCGGTCTCCATGAAGGCCAAAATGAGTCAGGTACACTGCGCATCGCTCTGGGCAAGAAACCGAGTGCAACCACCACGGTTACGCTTTCATATCCAACCGACACGATTAACGTAACACCAAACAAGCTCACGTTTACGACATCAACCTGGCACGAATATCAAACTGTAATCATTAAACCCGTTGAAGATAACATCTACCATAAAGATGGCTGGGTTAAGATCGAATACACTGCCGATGCAAACTTCTATTCGGTGAGCGACTACTACGAGATAATGCGCTATGACGATGACAAATAACGAAGCCGTATTGCGAAGCAATAGGCGAAGCGTGAAGCCGTATTGCGAAGCAATAGGCGAAACCAATTCAGGAAGCCGCGTTGCTATGCGACGCGGCAATCACGGCGCGTATTTGCGAAGCAAATAGCGACGTCCACACAAATAATAAAATCAAAGATTTCCAAAATCCAAAGGATATAAATATGAAAAACCGACATCTATTAGTTCTTTCACTGACGACTCTTTCTTTCATGGCTGCTGCTTGCGATGAAGGCGACGAATGCGCAAGAAATGCCGACTGCAATTATCCGTGTGAATACTGCAGCGAAGGTGCATGCATTGCAAATCCGGCTATGGCAGATGATGTCGTATGCGGCGGCACCACAACTGAGTGCAAATGCGACGACGGAACGGCATGCCCGGGGGCCGACAAATCGAGCTGTGCAAGCACACCGGCTGGTACGACCAAAGTCAGTTTCAGCCTCAAATATGGCGATTATCTCAACTATTTCACCTCTCAGGCATGGCGCACTCTGATTCCCGATGTTCCCGGAACCTCGGGAACCGGCACCGGCGAAATCGTCATCATGCTTTGCAATGAAAACGACCCAACGTGCAAAACACCGGCGCACGTCCGTGCTGTCAAAGAAGACGAATATACAAAGAAACAAGCCATAACGGCTGGTTTTGGCCCATCCATCACGTTATCCGATCTCCCTGCCGGCAAATGGAATCTGATGATTTTCGAGGACACGCCTGCTTCCGTTCAGGACGGCCGCGACTGGCATTCCACAACGCTTTACTGCCACAAAGACCAGGATGACTGGGGATGTCTGGTCAGTGATGCCGACAGAATGCTCATCAGTGCCGAGGATTACAGTGCCTATAAATCGGCGAATAAAGATGATGCTGCCACTTATCCTAAACCGTCTTCACAACCGATTGAAATCAAGGCCTGCGACAATGACTGCAGCACGGATTTAGGCAGCCTTATCCTCGGGCATTATTTTGAAGAACAGATGTCGCCTGATTATGAACCCGAAGCAGCCTACCTCGCCGTTGCAACCGCTGGCGGTATCCGAATTGTTGATCTCGAAACAGCCAAAGTCCTCGAAGGCAATGCCGCAAATAAACTCGATTTCACCCTCAACCTTGGCAAAGATGCCGCCGGCAATGATTTCAAAAATGGTTTCCCGTGCGGCCTCATCGACAATGGTGACAATGAAATCGTCTGGGTCCTCTACACATTCCCCGATCAAGGCGGAAAAGTTCCCAATGTCGCTGTTCCGTTTAATGTCAAAACACAGCAGCAGGTTGGCACAAAACACATTGTTTTTGGTTCGTATGTCGATGCCAACGGCACGAAAAAATACGGCGATGTCAATGGCGAAGCATGCCGTGGTATCGTGAAAGACGGCCGAATGTATGTCATGACACGTGCTGACGGAAAACCAGCCACAGGCCATCTCTATTATGCACCATCGCTCAAGGACGTCCTCGATGACACCGCTGATATCGAATCGAAATATTGCTTTGATCGCGAAGAATCGAGTGGTTCATGCAAATCTGACGGTGGTGAACCTGCTTATCTCAATTTTACAGACAGTGTCGCTGTTTGGCATGATACTGTTTATTCGCTTCGAAGTGCACTCGATCAAAACAACGAGCCTCAGGCAAGCGGCGGTGGCATTTGTAATGGCGAATACGCCCAGTGCATCTTCAAATCCAAAGCAACCGATGAAAAGCTCGAAGCCATCACCGATAAAGAAAACGTTTCATCATACCTCGATGGCGGTCTTTACGACGAACCCGTTTCCAGCAAAATTACATCGGGAAATGTCGATTGCAGACTCGATCCCGTCTTTATGAACGTTCCATCTCTCACCATTGTTGAGAAATCAGACACAGAAGCCTGGCTTTTCGCCAGCAAATGCACACAGGTGAACGCCTACAAACTGACTTACGACTCAACTTCAGGCAACATTAGTGAAGAAAAGCTGGACCTCGATCCCGATACGGATGCTTACGCGCTCGACACGACGATTTACGGCAATTACATCCACGATTGGAAGCTTTCGCCCGATAAAACGACGCTTTGGGGCGTTCCATCCGCTAAATCACCGTTTGCATTCTGGGTTAAAGAAGGTCAGCTTAATGAGCGAACCAGCGTAAACCGCATGGAATTCCTTGCGCTTGATATTTCGGGGGACAACCCTGTTGTCAGCACAGCTGCTCAATATAATCGAAACATCGACAACTACGCTGGTGCCGGCAAAGTCATGTCAGATCTCGTCACACCGGAAATCGATCCCGGCATCGATATGAGCAATTTCTATTATATTCAGCATCTGCTCAGACTGACAGACAAACTCGTCGGAAATATCTATGAAATGCGTCCTTCGCGCCCGCTCATGGCCGTTGGCAGCAAAAATCTTTGGCTTGGCGTTATCGGCGATCATGCCTCCGGCGGTACGGACAACAAAATGACGTTACAGCTTTTCCACGATCTGCTTCCCTATTCACTCAAAGAAGGCAAAGCAGTTCTGTGGTCCAACACTGGCGATGCGTATTTCAAACCCTATACTGGCGGCAAAGAATCGACGAAAAATTATCAAAACCGTCATGCAGGTTTCGCTCTTGATCCCGTGAATCATCAATTCGTGAACACGATGGGAATGGTATATATTTCTAAAGAATAATTATCCCATCTTGCGTTGCTCCTACATTTTTTAGGGGCGGTGGCTATGCCCGTTGCATGGCCGTGAGACGCAAAATTTTGCGTCTCTACGCCGGCCATACAACGGCCATACGCCACACGCGTCGGGCCTATCGGCGATGCCGATACGGCCCTTTGCCGCCCGCTATTCCCCATGGCGCCGCGTTGCATGCAACGCGGCTTCATGGGAAATACGCGGGCGGTTTATTTTACTACAACGCCCGTTGCATGGCCGTGAGACGCAAAATTTTGTGTTTCTATGTCGATGTTGGCCATACAACGGGAGGTTTTTGTTCTCTAAAACGTGCTATTTATATCTATTTAATTGGGAACTGTAGCTCCGTGATATATTCTGACGGATCATCTTTGTTCCATGGACCGTCGATATAACATTCGCGCGGAAGTTCCGAGAGTTCATAGCCGTTTTCTTCGATCCATTTGAGCGCAAAGGCGTATGCTTCGCGGAGTTTGCACCATTCGCCCTGATGAATGATACAGATAGCTCGCGTCTCTTCGATCTTTTTGAAATGGATGGATTCAGTGTCATTTCCCATCTGGTTGACGGCTTCGACATATTCGATTTGTATATCGTGATCGCGATATTCGCCGTCCAGAAATGAAATATAACAATATTCGGGTTCGGGACATTTCAGTCCGGGATTTGCGGCCAGACATTCCTCGCCGGTTTTGAGTACAAATTCGCTGATTTTGCTAAAATCAGCGACGATACCGCGTTTGGAATACACCGTTGCTGATGGCAGTGTTTTTTGTACGGCTTGATATTTCATGTTTCGTGATTCCTTTAACTGTTGGAGAAGACAGTCTATCCTCGAACATGTGCGCTGCATTTCTTCAAGTTCCTGCAGAAGAACAGCTTTGCGTTCAAGCAGGCGTTCGACGAGATCGACGCCGTTCTGAATGCTTTGAATTTCGTCGATCGACAGTCCAAGCTGCCGAAATTCCGTGAGTTTCTGCACCTGAATAAGCTGCTCTGTCTGATAATATCGATAGCCGTTGTCCGGATCGACATAACATGGACTGAGTATGCCCATCTCGTCATAATATCTCAGCGTTTTCACTGTCATTTTTGCCAGTTTTGAAAACTCGCCAATTCGATAGTGTGTCTTCATCATGTTGCTCTTTTCGTTCAAATTGTCCTGCAGGATGTTCCAAAAGGATTTTCGGAACAATACCAGGTTACGCTCTCCCGTAACAGGAGAGTCAAGCAATATGTAGAGAAATGAGTGAAGTTCGTTACAACTCAGCTAAGGATCATAAACTATCTATAATGTGTTCGTTTATTCTTAAACATTTTGTTTTGGAGCAGGCCTGGGCCTGCGGCCCCCTTGCATCCCCCTGCGCCCTTTTTGTGTCGGCCGTGTGGAACTCGCTTCGCTCAAACATGCCACACGGCCGTACTAAATTCAGGAACTGTTAAGGCAGATCGTCGTAAACTAAATTTTGGAGTCGGTGGCCGCGACGATGTACCACGTTACGTCGCTACACTTCGGCTTCGAACAAATCGCGTCCGCTCGCCGATCTCAGCCTGCTTGCCTTCGGCTTCGCTTCGGCTGAGATTTTGTATTTCTGACCAAGCAAAGCAACCTTGGGCAAGTAGTAACTGAAGTTCATCCCAGCTGAGGAACCACAGCCTGCGTAGCCATAAAAATCACTGTGGCAGCAAAATGCACCGCGTCAAAGTTGGGCGGCTTTTTGACACTCAAGAATTTGAGCCATGCTGACATGCGTTGCGCGCGTGAGTGGCGTATGAGGGAGACGCCGAAGCCGCGTGGGCGGCTTATCAATGCGTTGCGCGCGTGAGTGGCGTGTGAAAGTTTTGTGATGAAAAAAAAGAGCGCTGTAAGCATGAACAGCGCTCTTTTTCGAAAATCGTATGTCTGAGTTTTATTTATAAGACGACATACACCTGATATCGACCAAGCGTAATCGGTGTTTTGATGCAAGCGTTCAATGCAGGCGTAGCGGGTGTAATTTCTTTTGCTTCTTGCATGGGCTTCCCTGTAACTGGGTTTATAATTGGCTCATCGCCATTATACATATCTTTCCATGTAGAAGAACGTTTTGTGGAACATCCAGTAACGACGATTTCTTGGTCGGGGATGCCGTTAGTACATTCAGCTCCCTGCTCAGTTGAGCAATATGCTTTATCCGCCGAGAGTGCATCATGGACATTTCCTGAAATAGCGACTTTACCTGCACAATGAATTGGGTCTCTATACATTTCCAATTCGGAACACGCGACTTCGGCACCCACTTTGTTGTCCTTGGGAATCGTTGACTTCCAGGCTATCTCATAGAGATTTTTGTTGCAGTCGGCGTTATTGCATTTATTTACTTCATAGTAAACGGCATAATCATTACCACTAAAGGGAGTTTCGTCGGTCACATAATTAATGTTGCTTGAATATACTTGACCATTGGAAAGATAAAACTGAGATTTAATTGGATCGGCGTTTTTATTTTCATCGGTTGTTTGATCGAGATTTGGTAATAATTCACTGTTATTAAGACTCAATTTTGCAATAAAATCATGGCCTTTAAAAACGCTGTTGTCATTATACTGATATTTAAATGTAAACGGCGAGTCTAGAGGAAATTCGATACATCCAGCATTATTGCCATCCGTCATCTTTCGTGAACGAATTCGAATGTCAAAATACAGACTGTAAACTTTATGAAGAGATGCTGAAAACATCGTGGGGAGCGTGGATTTGAAACCAGCTTCTATACCCGCGAGAACCGCACCTTTTTGGTCATCAGGCATGGGGAGGGTCGGCGCTATGTATTTCGAAACAATTTCACCGAAATAAATCTGTGCTTTATCTGAACAATCTTCTGAAATGCTTACACTATTAACTTCATTAATTAATTGCTCGATCGTTTTATTTTTATCATTTGCCAAACAATCTTTGATAAACAAATCGGTACTTTTGCAGTTATTATTTGCATCAACATCTGTTAGTAAATGAATGTTTGTAACGAACCCCGACATTTTATCTGCATTTGGAAAATTCTCACTCATGAATGATAAATCATCTGCTGATAATGTATCATAAGATCTAATGATATTACAAATGTATGGATTGTGGTCTAATAATGTAAATGCATCTGCAACGGTGGTTCCTGCATAAGTCGAAGTATTGAGGTTGAGGGATTCTCTTGCGCCCTCAGATGTGGTCCAGGTTGAGGCGAGTGCAGTGCCACAGAAGTTAACGCCCTGACTTTGCTCGGGGAGATAGAGCGTCATGTCGTTTGTCAATATTTCGCCTTCTTGGATCTTGTCTTTTGTGAGCTTAAGTTGAGTGTCTTTTGCAGGATTGTAGTCACTTCCCCACATGATGTTTGGACGAACATCGGCGATCAGGACGCATTTTTTATCACTATATTTGTCGGGGCATGGAACAACGTTTTTGTTGGTGCATGCGTGGTCGCTACAGTAATAATCTTGGGGGCAGTCATTATTATTACGGCATCCGCAGGCGCCATTATAACAATAGTTTGAGGCGCAGTTGTCGTCAACAAAGCACGACTCACCGACGCTTAATTGAGTGGGTTTTTGGCATTCTTTGCTGCCATCGATATCTGCGCAGATATATCCGTTCGCACATTCATCATCTTTCTTGCATGTACAGATGTTGTTACTCGTGGCTTCGCCTGAAAGACATTCAGATTTCTTTTTACATGTACTCCCGCCAGGTTTTTTAGACATGCATCGGCCTGCATCGCAGTACTTAAGTGTCGAATTGCAGTCTTTGTCGACTGTACACGTCATGCCTAGACTAGTTTCATCATCAGAATCGTCGCATCCGATTGCGAATGAGCCGAGCGCCACCAATGCTAACAAAAATCCAAAATTTCGTTTCATCATGTTCATGTCCTTTCTTAAGCGACCCTTCGGCCGGCGAGACGATATGCCTTAAGTAAGGCAAAGAAGAAGCTGGTTTGAATAAACTCACTTGGGCGCGGTCGACGCGTCCAGTACCATACTACTCGATTTGTTAGAGAATTTCAAAACAAGACTGAATGTCTGCGAAAGTTTTGTTACATCTCAGCCAAGGTGCCCGCGCGTCTTTGGCGCGCGGGCAAAAAAGTGTGTGTGGGGGGGCGCGCGTGCCCTCGCCCGTTTCGCCTACGGCTTCGACGGACGGGGTTATTCAAGTCAGCGGCTTCCAGCAGCGTAAGCACACGTTAGCTTATGCGCAAAAACGTCATGATAGCGTCGCGCTAAGAACGCTTTGCGTTCATGCGCTATATATCTAGCTCGGCTGAGCTTATGTGCAAAAACGTCATGATAGCGTCGCGCCAAGAACGCTTCGCGTTCATGCGCTATATATCTAGCTCGGCTGAGTCATAACACCCCGAGAAAATAATAATCAAAAATCTATTGACGTGCATCTTTGAAACGCGTATAGTCTCAACCCTCGTCAAGAGTTGGTAAGACTGTTGACACGATGAAAACCGAATAAGAGAAAGAAACGTAAAAGCAATCGAAAGATTGCAGCAGAAGTGCGAGCCTAATAATAAGAGGATCTGCAGCGCAGATACCTCGGGATGCAAAAAAGCATCTATGAGACCGCGTAGCATGCTACGCGGCGACTAAAGTAAGTATAGCCGTTTCGTGAAACGGCTCTATATAAAGAGATCAAACTGGAGAGTTTGATCCTGGCTCAGAACGAACG
>JAZUKH010000053.1:0-8069 GCA_045643185.1 Myxococcota bacterium
CGACGACAGGTTGAACAGGCTCAGCGACGACAGGTTGAGCAGGCTCAGCTGCGACAGGTTGAGCAGGTTCAGCCTCAGCCGCTTCACGCCGCACAGGAGCTTCGTGCACTTCGGGCTCAACCACGGCTTTTTTGGCACGAGAAGCGCGTTTTTTGGGCTTTTCGACAACGTCATCACGATCGACGAACTCACGCTCGACCACTTCGCGCTGCATTTCATGCTCGTCACGCACCACATATTCGTCATCGCGATCGACATATTCGCGCGCCTCAACGAATTCGCGTTCAACGTATTCACGGTCTACGACCTCGTGATATTCGCGCTCGATCGGTTCGTGCTCGACATTTTTTTTGGCACGAGAAGCACGTTTTTTGGGCGTCTCAATGACTTCCTCGCGCTCGCCCACATCCTCATCGCGCACGGCACGAGTTCTAGTCGCGCGCTTTTTGGGTTCTTTCGCGTCGGTCGTCTGATCTGTTTTCTTAGTGGGCATCGTCTTTCCCTGTCAAAAATCGAAAAGCGCGCCAGATGGCGCGCCTCTCAGCGGTTTTAGAATCGTTTGACTTATTGTTTATCGAGAATGATGAATTCAACGCGGCGGTTGAGTGCTCGCGCTGCCTTGGTCTTGGAGGGATCCAACGGCTTGTCGGGACCATACCCCACTGCTTCAAAACGCTCGGGATCGCAACCACGTTTGACGAGCGCCTCCACGACGGCTTCCGCGCGTTGACGGCTCAGAACGAGGTTTTTCTCGTATTTGCCCGTATCGTCGGTGTGCCCTTCGACACTGATCTTGCGGATCGACTGATTGGCACGGATCGTCTGAGCAAGCTGGTCGAGCAACGGATTCGATTTTTTCTGAATCGTCGCCTTGTTCGTGTTGAAGTAGATCTTGTCTTTGATCTCGATCTTGTCTTCGCGAATGATGACGAGGCTTTCGCCCTTGTCGGGGCAACCATCACTATCTTTGTAGCCGTTAATGGTCTCAGGTTCAGCCGGACATTTATCAATGCCCTTACATACGTTTTTGAAGACGTCGAGCATGCCTTCCGTCGTGACCCATTCGTCGCAAATCGCGTCAGAATCGTTATCGGGATCCGGGCAACCATCTTCGTCGAGATAGTCATCGAAGTCTTCGGCAAGGTCAGGACAAGCATCCGAACCAGAGCAGAAGAATTGATCATAGAGACCGAGTTCTTCAACGAACGGTGCGCAGATTCCGTCGCCATCTTCATCCGGTGCCGGGCATCCGGAATTTTCGTCGTCGCCGGGATAATCCGGACAAATATCGGCGATCTTACAGAAATACTTGTCAGCGACCGCCTGATCGGTGATCCAGGGATCGCACCAACCATCGAGATCGGTATCCGGGTTAGGACAACCGTCGTAGGCATCCTCGCCCGTCAGATCTGGGCACGCATCGACCATCGTGCAACCCCATTGCGCTGCGCGATCAGCGCTCACCCATTCGTCACACCAACCGTCCTCGTCGCGATCCGGCGTTGGGCAGCCTTCGTACTCGTCAACCCCTTCCTGATCGGGACACAGATCCGTGCGTTTGCACTCGAAGTGCACCGCAATTTCGTCGTTATCGACCCAGGGATCGCACCAGCCGTCACCATCGCTATTGGGATCAGGACAGCCTTCAAACGCTTCCACGCCAGGAATGTTGACACAAAAGTCCTTACGATCACGAATGCCGTCTTCATCGGCATCCGAAACACGCGGCGTATATTCCAAACCAAACAACGCACGAACTTTGGGGTTGCGAACGCCTTCTCCGATCCCTGTACCGGCACCGGCGGTGATATCCATACCGATCGGCGTCTTCACTTTCGCGCCAACCAACCACTCCGCAGAATTTTCATTTTTGTTTTGAGCCACGTCAGAAAGCGGCGTTTCTCCAAAAATCTCGCCCTTGATATCGAGCCAATCCGGCACCGCGTGATAAACGACACCGAAGCCGTAATCAAACGTGTGCGTCAGCGTGTAGTCTAGAAATTCCGTCTTTTTACGGAATTTAAATCCGGCGTTGAGCATCATTTCGACGGGGCCAATTTCGTAGTCAGCCGCGATGTAAGGCTTACCGGTCACAGAAGGCGAACCAATGAGCGCATCCTGCTTGCCCGTCGGGATCGACATGATCACCCCGGCGCCTAAGCCAAAACCATGGTAGTCCTCGCGTTTCAGGATCGTCCCTTTGACGTGCATTTCCATATCACCAAATACGCCCGTCGTCGCGGACGGCACATCAAGCAGGTTCACCTCCGAATACTTATCGTTGTAGTGTTCATACGCCATGAACGGAAGCACGATGCCGACTTCCAAAATGTCCAGGAGACCGATTGAGGCAGAGACGTCCACGCCAATCATGTGCTGCAGCTTGGCTGTCTCATCAAAATATTGGAAGGACAGCGGTGTATTGGCGTAATCCATGAGCACTTTTACGTCGTAATCGAGATGATGCAACGTCTTCGTCGATTCAACGCTAAAAACGGCTTCAGGACCGGCTGCCGGGCTAAAATGCCTAACGTCAAACCCTTCAGCAAACGCATGATGCCCCACTGTCAACGCCATAAGCGTAGTCAGGAAAGCAAAGCGATATTTTAACCTCATTTTTTATCTCCCTGAATGTCATACAACAGACACAACGATACAGCATCATACTAGCGAAATCGCCGCAAAATCACCAATTTTAGTATTAATTCCCCCCAAAACGACGCATTTTTGTCGTTCCAACCTCACTTTTTAGCCCGAAATGAGGTTCCAATGCATGAACAACATCATAAGATTGCACCAAGCGTGAAGCAAAATACAGCCGACGATGCCATCCGACTTGAGTCGCAACAGACCAAACATTATCGCTGGAAAGAACGTGACGATCCGTCCAGGCTCGCCGCCTAGCGTATGCGCAATACCAAAACACAAACTCGTGATGACGAGTGCCACAAGATCACTCTTTTGAAGTCCCCAAATCACGCAGCGATCATTTTGGAACTTGCGAGACAAGGCGTCGCGCATCGTCGTCAACAGGTAGCCGCGATAAAAAAACTCCTCAGGGAGCGCCACGAGCAATAATTCCGTCACGACGCGTTCACCAAGCGGCATCTCAGGATGCACAAAATGGCTGAACGACGGAGAAAAGACTAGACCACCGAGCGTGCAATACCAAAGGTAGGCACCAGCAAATACGGGCAGGATCAAGCCAAGCGAGACCAATGCGCCGCGCAAAAGGTCGCGCCCGCTCAAAACGATCTCAGCACCGCTTTCTTCGCCGCTGCGCTCATGCCAAAACCGAGTGGCACACCAGGGTCCAACCATCAGTGACAGCAACACTCCGCCATAGACCAAGTCAGAAGCCGTCCCTGTCACAAAAACGTGGTTGCCAAACGTCAAAATGAGCGTCAAGGCATACAACACACCCATTTCGACAAACAGCCGACACGGCGCAATCGATGAATTCCTGATCGCCGACATTCGACCTAACCTTTCACTGCAAGAAATTCCGCGTCATCAAAGGCGGTTTCGCCCATCATAATATGGGCATGAAGCGCCTTTCTGGAGCTAAGATCGCGCAGACAGTGCGCCATAAGACGCGTCGCTTCATGCAACACCGTGAGGCGCTTTTGACCGTCATTGGCGCGAACAGCCGACGTCAACACGGTTTGAAAAGGCGTCGAAACCAGTCGACGGATCGCGGAATAGGCCCACGACGCGAGGTTTTCTTCACCATGTGCACACGCTTCGCACAAAAATCCCTGTTCCTGCTGAAAATACGCGCTTTTTTCGATCGACTTGCCGCACCCAGAACACAGGCGCAAATCGGGCATGATCTGTTGAACAAACAAAATGCGTGCTTCGACCCAGGCGAAAATGAGCGTCGCGAGTTCAGGAGCCGCTTCCATCGCCGCATAGGCCTGCAAAACCGTCGTGAAAAGGTTCGCCATGGGCGTCTCATCGGCATAGGCCACACTGATCGTCTCCAACATCGCACTCGCGCACGCAAAACACGTCATGTCTGACAAAATGCCGCTAAACGGCTGAACGCTCTCAGCCGAATTAAACCAGAAACGTCCCCCCTGCGCAGCCGAAACATCGATCTCGTAAACTGAAAACAGCTCAAGACCGTTTGGAAAGCGCTTGGACGTTCGAAAACCACGTGCATACGCGTGAATGACCTGATCCGTCTCCGTTAAAAGGTCGACCACCGCGTCCGTATCGTGAATTTTAGTCATGCTAATGACAATCGCGTGCATCTTCACAAACTCGGTCATTCAGGTTGAACCGAAGGCGGATCGATCCAGATCAATTCTTATCAGTTTCGTCGATGACCGGCACGAGACTGTCATCCGAAATGGGTTCGCCCACCGGTTCCGTTGTTGCCGCTTCAGCAGCGCCATCGCCCGTTGAGCCGCTTTCCTCCGGCTTTCTCGCTTCGTACTGCTGATCGATCCACTCACGAAAACACTGGTTACAATCGATCTTCTTGCTCGAATTGCGCTTGTAGGCACAAAGCTTCAATTTGTTATCGTGCAACGGCGCAATGAGGCCAGCAAAGATCTCGTCGGCAGGCGCGTTGGGATCTGCCACGGCTTTTTTGACGAGTGCCTCACGTTCAGAGCAATTCTCACGCTTCACGTTCGTCCAGGCTTCCACGGCTGTCTGACGCCAAAGCGGCAATTTTTCCTGGGGAAGCGCATCCAAAACGTCTTTGAGTCGACTGCGGCGCGTGTCGTGGCGATCATAGGGCGACTGAACAATGGCTTCCGCGATCGCCACAGCCATGTTATCGCTATTGACCGCTTTCAGCGATCGCATCACTTCTTCGTAATGAGTCTTGTCTTCAATGGCCGCGTACAATCCTTCACGCACTGACGGATTGCGCGTCGCATCCGGCACCAGTTGAATCAGCTCGATAAACGTCTTGGTGAATTCAATACGGTCTTTCAGCTTGTTCAACGCCATAAGACGCAAACGCATATAATTCGGGTGTTTACCATACTTACGCTGCTGCGCGTCCAACACGGCAAGACAACCCTCATAATCCTTGTCAGAGTAATAGATTTCGACAGCTTTCGACAACTCAGAGTCGTTTTTCAAAACTTCATCAAAGGATGTCTTAAAACCATCTTCAACAAACTCAAAGGGTTGTGGCTCATAAACGCTGTTATCCTCAACAACCGCAACATCCTGACCACTCTGACCGCCAATACCGACCGCAAGCGGATCCTGAACATTCACGAGCATGTTCGATTTAGGCATCGTCATAAGAACATACAAAAGAATGGCTATGACGATCAGGCAGACCACCACCGCGACGACCAAATATCGTTTTCGAAAATATCTAGGCCTCTTTTTCGCGGGTTCTTCCTTCTCACCCACCTGCTGAGCCAGCTCCAACGCGCTTAGGCGCATCATCACCGAGCTGGCAGCCATATACGCTTCGGGCTTGATAGGAATACGGGCAAGCGCTTCGCTGACTTCGGTCGCTGACTGATAACGGTCATCCGGTTTCTTAGCCAAAAGCTTCTGAATGATCTCATCAAACATCTCACCATGCGGAATATCTTCGACATGGAGATGAGGCGGCGGCTCGCAAAGCTGTTTGTGAAGCAACTCGACCATGCGCGGATCATCAAACGGCAATTGTCCCGTCAACATCTGATAAAGTATGATGCCGCACGAATACAGGTCGGTGCGGTGATCAACCGCTTCACCGTTCGCCTGTTCCGGCGAAATGTATTGCGGTGTCCCGTACAAACAGCCGGCCTGCGTTTTGAACGTCTGACCTTGAGAATCCTCATCCTGATGCGCAATACCAAAGTCAAACAGTTTGACGAACGAATCCGTCCCATCACGGCTGATCAAAAATATGTTATCGGGCTTGATGTCACGATGAACAATGCCATGGTCATGCGCTGCCTGCAATACGCTCAAAAGCTGCTGCATGATAAAAACAGTCAAGGATGTGGGCAATGCACCATAATCTTTCAGACGGGACTGAAGCGTTTCACCGTCCAAAAATTCCATGACAAGATAAAAACCGCCGTCAGGAAGCGTATCAAAATCCGTTACGGTACAGATATTCTGGTGCTCGATACTCGCTGTCGCCTGCGCTTCGCGTTTGAAACGCTCTATAAATTCGTCTTTCTTCGCAAAATTCGGGTGTAAGATCTTTATCGCGACACTCTTGTGCATGAGCTCGTGTTCGGCCTTGAACACCTCCCCCATCGCACCACCACCGATCGACTCTATCAGACGATATTTGCCGGCAATCACGTACCCTGGATCATAACTCATGCAAACAGAACCCTATCCGAACGACAAAAAAACACGTCACAAAAACTTGCCGAGCTAGTCTATCATAACGCGATTTTTTTAGCAAAAGGCAGGCACATTTTGCCCCCAGCCAGACGACGCATCCTCTTCATCATCAAAACCGAAGCACCAGGGGCGAGCTAAACGTCGTCTATTCCGCCACACAGTGGCCTGGCAGAAAGACGACGACGTTCATGAACTAGTCAACGATACCGAGCAGGCTGACATCAAAAACAAGCATGCCAGCCGGCGCACCGGGCATTCCACGGTAAGCGAGCTTTTCGGGGATCCAGAAACGACGCGTCTCACCCTCGACCATAAGCTGAACGCCTTCGGTCCAACCAGCAATGACCTGGTTGAGGCCAAACGTGGCCGGTTCGCCGCGCAGAACGCTCGAGTCGAACATTTTACCGTCGGTCGTCCAACCCGTGTAATGAACGCGAACAACGCTCTTGGCACCAGGATGCACGTTGCCGTCACCTGCAACCAGCACCTTGCTCGCCAATCCCGTTTTGGTCACTTCGGCATCGGCAGGCACCGCCGCCACGTCGGCCGGGGCCGGAAGCGGTTTAGGCGCTTCGGTCACTTCGTGCACTTCGACCTGAAATACAAGATCACCCTTCAGTTCACTCCCAGACGGATCCACGCCGTATTTCTGCGGCACCCAGATCGTCATCTTGTCGCCGGCATGCGCATAGATCAACGTCTTACGAAATCCTGGGAACATCTTATTCACTTCGCCGACGAGCGGTTCGCCCATCTGCATCGAGGAATGGAACATGGCCTCGTCCGACTTCAACCAACCATTAAAATCGACACTGACGATGTCATCTTCGTTCACATCGTGTTCACCCGGGCCACGCTTGTCGATGCGGTATGCCAGACCATCTTCCAGACGAACGGCATCCTCGGGAATGTCAAAAACAGGCTTGTCGGGCGTCACGATATCGATAATGCGGAACTCGAACACGAGCGTACCGGCTGGCATGCCTTCCATGCCTTGATAGGCGAGTTTTTCAGGGATCCAGCAACGGATCTTTTCGCCAGTTTTGCAGAGCGCAAGGGCTTCCTGCATGCCGGGAATCAATTGTTCGATCGGAAAAACAGCAGGCTCACCGCCGCCCTCCACCGACGAGTCAAACATCTCGCCGTCCGTCGTCCAGCCAGAGTAATGAACGAGCACCCAGTCCGTATCCTTAACCTTACGACCGGAAGCATTCGCCGCGACAATGACATATTCGAGACCAGACGCTGTTTTGAGCGCATCCGCAGGCGCTTTGGAAACATCAAATTCTGCTTTCATATAAATTCCTCAAAAAAACCGAAGCACAAAGACGAAAAAACCGCAGAAAACCTCCCGGCATCTCTGAAACATTTTGATTTTGAGGGGGAAGTCTCCCCCTACGCGGCTATTTCGTATTTCTGTGAGACGTGCTGACCGCACGTCTCACAGAAATACGAAATACGCCACTACCCCTTCGCCTGGCAGGGCCCTACGACAAAATGAATCAGATTTCCTTACAGATCAAGACTTTCTACGGTTTCAAACGCGAATGGCGCCGACAAAGCGGCGCCAAACTTATCCATTCTTACTTAGCGGCAGCGGCGTCAGCAGCGGCAGGCGCGGCGGCGGCGGCATCAGCGGCAGGCGCGGCGGCGGCGGCGGCGGCAGGCGCGGCGGCGGCGGCATCAGCGGCAGGCGCGGCGGCGGCGGCATCAGCGGCAGGCGCGGCGGCGGCGGCATCAACGAC
>JAZUKH010000054.1:0-11328 GCA_045643185.1 Myxococcota bacterium
AGGTATCGCTCCTAATGAGTCTGTTGAACAAGCCTGTTTGAATGGGGCTACGACCTTGAATTATAACGCAAAAAGCCAATTTTCGTTTGTGAAAATTGGCATTTTTGCCTGTGCTGTTCACATGCGTTTCAAACGTGTTAGCAGTGACAATTATTCCTGGTCGTTTAGAGGCGTTTTTCGAGTGCGACGATGCGGTCTCGCAGCACGGCAGCGCGTTCGAATTCGAGTCGTTTTGCGCAGTCTTTCATTTCTGCGCGCAGGGCATCGATTCGAGCTGGAATTTCGGCTTCAGGCGTGTGTTCGTCTTCCGCGATCTCGACGTCGGGTTGATAATTTGGAACGTGTTTTTCGAGATCCTGAACTGGTTTGACGATCGTTTTGGGTGTGATGCCGTGAGCCTGGTTGAAGGATTGCTGAGCTTGTCGTCGAGTATTGGTTTCGGTAATGGCTTGTCGGATCGAATCGGTCAGGACATCGGCATACATGACGACGCGCCCGTTGGCATTACGTGCGGCGCGTCCGATGGTTTGGACGAGCGAGCGGCGTGAACGCAAAAAGCCCTCTTTGTCGGCGTCAAGGATGCAGACGAGCTCGACTTCTGGCAGGTCGAGACCTTCGCGGAGCAGGTTGATGCCGACGAGCACGTCGAACTGACCGAGTCGTAAGTCGCGCAGCAGCGCGGCACGTTCGAGCGTGTCGACGTCGGAATGCAGGTAGCGTGATCGGATGCCTGACTCGTTGAGGTATTCGTTGAGGTCTTCTGCCATTTTTTTGGTCAACGTGGTCACGAGGACACGTGCGCCTTTATCAACGACTTTTCTGACTTCGCCCACGGCATCGTCGACCTGGCCTTGAGCCGGTTTGACGGTAATTTCCGGGTCCAAAAGTCCAGTCGGTCGAATGATCTGTTCAATGACTTCGCCTTCGGACTGCTCGACCTCGTAATCACCGGGCGTCGCGGAAACGTAGATCACCTGGTGGACGAGCGCGTTGAACTCGTCGAAGTTGAGTGGGCGGTTGTCGAGGGCACTTGGCAAGCGCCATCCGTAATCCACGAGCGTCTGTTTGCGCGAACGGTCGCCGCGAAACATGCCGCCGATCTGCGGCGTGGAGACGTGGCTTTCATCGATGACGAGCAAAAAATCTTTGGGAAAATAATTGAGCAGGCACGGCGGCGCTTCGCCGGGGGCGCGTCCCGACAGATGACGCGAGTAGTTCTCAATGCCTTGGCAGTAACCAAGTGTCGCGATGTTTTCCATGTCTTCGTTGGTGCGCGATTCGAGGCGTTCAGCTTCGACGTATTTGTTCTGGCTAAGAAAAAACTGAACGCGTTCGGTGAGTTCTGCTTTGATGGTTTTGAGCGCGGCATGTTTCATGGCTTCACTCACGACGTAGTGACTGGCCGGAAAGATCGACACTTTGTCAACTTCGCGCAACACGTTGCAGCGAACTGGGTCGATCTCTTTGATCGAATCGACTTCATCGCCAAAGAACTCGATTCTGAAGGCCACGTCGCTTTCGTATGCCGGAAAGACTTCGAGAACGTCACCGCGGGCTCGAAACGAGGCACGTGTGAGTTCAAACTGATTGCATTCGTATTGAATGAGGGCGAGTTGTTTTCGTAGCTCGTCGCGTTCAAGGCACTGTCCCACTTCAACCGAGACTTTCATCTGCAAATAGGCTTCTGCCGTTCCTAGTCCGTAGATGCAGGAGACGCTGGCGACGATAATCACGTCGTTTCTCGTCAGCAGACTGTGTGTCGCCGCGAGTCGCATGCGTTCAATGTCGTCATTGATCTGCGCGTCTTTCTCGATGAACGTGTTGGATGCGGGAATGTAGGCTTCTGGCTGGTAGTAATCGTAATAACTGACGAAGTATTCGACCGCGTTTTCGGGAAACAGCTCTTTGAATTCGGTAAAAAGCTGCCCAGCGAGGGTCTTGTTGGGCGCAATGACGAGTGTCGGTTTTTGCACGCGTTCTATGACGGACGCGATCGTGAAGGTTTTTCCGCTGCCCGTGATGCCGAGCAATGTCTGGGCTCGTCGACCCGCTTCGACGCCTTCGACGAGTTTGTCAATGGCTTCTGGCTGGTCGCCACAGGGCGCAAAGGGTGAATGGATCTTGAAATGCATAATGTTTTATTCGAGCGTTCAGCTTTGTGGTTGGACCTGTTCGTCATTGGAATGCGGCCAGATCAAGGGCCCCGCCAGGCGAAGGGGTAGCGGCGTATTGGCGAAAGCCAATAGCCGCGTAGGGGGAAACTTCCCCCTCCTAAAAAATACAATAAAATTTATACATAAATAAATTTATACATCACTGAATTAATAAATAAATTCAGTTATTTATATAAATTATTTATTTCGATAGACCTGAATGGTTTCGTAGGCTTCGCTATTTTTTTGGTCGCGGACGAAGAGTCTGACACGGTTTACGCCAGGCTTGATGGGGACTTCCCGTGTGTATTCGGTCGCATCTGGTGCGAGTTTGTCGTAGGCGACCTTGGTGGACTGGAGTGTGTGATCTTCCATGCTGAAGACGTAGATATAGCAATCTTTGAGCGGTTGTGAGGCGTCGAATCTGGCTTTGAGCGTGATCTTGTCGTCTTGTGTTGAGAGCGGCATGGCGGGGTCGATCGTGATGCGCGGAATCGTCGTGATCGTCGTGACTTGCGCGTTGGTGGCGTCTGTGTCGTCGGTTCGTAGCTGATCGCGTTTGACCCAGCCGAGGACGTCGCCTGAGACGATGTGGACGAAATCGGCGACTTCGGCGTCGACGGTGGCGCGTGTGAGCGTTGTGAACGTCTGAATGGCGGCGGACATTGTCGTTGGTGAGACGTAGAGCGGGGTGTCGGGCGCGACTGCCGTGGTGTATTCGGTGACGGGCAGGGATGTAGAGACTTTAATGTCGTCGTTTTTGGCAGTTATGAAGCCGATATTTTCGACGAGCACCTGCGTGCTTGTTTTGTCGTAGATGTGGAGTTCGAGCGGGACCGTTTCGGCGGTCACGGTGTCGGTTTCGAAGGTGAAATCGCGGGTAATCGTCTGCCCGGGGGCGAGTGCTTCGGTCTCGCTTCGTGCATCGGTGAGTCGGATCACGGATTTCTTGTCGCCGTTTTTGAGATAGACGAGCGGTTTTTCGGCGGTTCCGTCGCCGGCGTTGGTGACCCAGACGCGGACAGTGACTTTTTCGTTGTCATCGAGCAGTGCATTGCCGCGTTTGTGCGTGTTGGGGATCTCGTCGAGTATGGCGTAGCTCAACGTGAATTTTGGTTGCGGACGAGCCTGTGTGGTCAAAAAGATCTCGTTGTTGATGAGTTCCGTTTTGGGAATGGGCGTGCCGTCGTCCGCATAGACGGTGACTTTGAAGTTGTCACGTCGCGAGGCTTGTGCGCGGTTGGTTTTGAGTGTCAGTTCTCGTGTGACGGACTGTCCCGGAGCGATCGTGCCGAAGATGAATTCCTCGTCGTTGGCGGCGTTAAAAGATGATTCTGTGCGCGCAGCAAGGCGATAGAGGGTTTCTGAGCTTGTGTTGGTAAGTGTGGCCTCGACTTTGTATTGTTCACCGGCGAGGTAGGTGTGAGTAGCATCGTCATCGACGGGGGCGTCGCAGCGTGCGGTCTCGGCTTTTCCGGGGACGCACTTTGTTTTGAGGTCGAGTTTTAGGGCCGATGTGATGGTATCGGGTGCGGGGTTAGTGCCTTCGGACCAGTCGATGTTGAACGTGGCGAGTTGGTCGATGAGGGCTTTGGCTTCATCGCGTGAGATCTCGTCGGCGTTCGGGGCGTAGGTCTTGAGCATGTCGGCGCGGGAACTCTGGGTCGGCTTCATGAGACGCAGGATTCGTTTGGCTAGGCGGACTTGCGGGTCTTTTGAGGGGGAATCCTCTTTTTGTTGCGTCGCGATGTATTTATCGATGTCGTCCAGCGTGAGCACGGTCTCTTCGTCCATTTCGCTTTCCAGATCGATCCGGTTGGAGAGGTAGCGCAGGGCGTATGGCGACTCGCTTTGCTTGTCGGCGCGTTGATTGTCGAGGTGGCTGTCGAGCGAGGATTCGCGGCGTTCCCATGGCCGTGGATAGAGGTCGAAGGTGTCGGCGGTCGCGAGCATCGGGACGAGGTGAATGTCGGGCACGATGCCGACCGACTGGATCGAACGGTCACCCGGCGTGAGATATTGTGCGATCGTCATTTTGAGCGCCGATTTGTCGGGGAGCTCGTAGAGCACCTGTACGCTGCCCTTGCCGAAGCTCGTGTCGCCGAGGACGAGCGCTCGGTCGTTGTTTTGGAGGGCTCCGGCGACGATCTCGGAGGCAGAGGCGGAGGACGAGTCGATCAGCAATACGATCGGATAGCCGGGTTGCGTCGTTTTGATCGTTGCATTGTAAGGTTTTTTGAGCGCATCGCTCTGACCGACGGTCGTGACGATCGTGCCTGACGACAAAAAGTCGTCGGCGATCTGGACGGCCTGGTCGAGCAGGCCGCCGGGGTTGCCGCGCAAGTCAAGGACGAGGCCTTCGATGACGCCCATTTTTTCGGTGAGCTTTTTGAGCGCTTCGATCATGTCGGTCTGCGAATTGGCTTGGAAGCCCTTGAGTTTGACGTATGCCACGTGATCGCCAAGATCGTCCGATGTGGTGCTTGGAATCTGTATTTCTTCACGCACGACGTCGATGATTTTGGGCGCTTTCCAGCCTTTTCGCTGGACCGTCAGCTTGACGGTGGTGTTGGGTTCGCCTTTGAGCATTTCGACAGCGTCCGAGACGTTCATGTTGAGCGTGGGTGTGCCGTCAATGGCGAGGATCTGGTCACCTGCTTTGAGTCCAGCCTTGACCGCAGGTGGTTCGCCCTCCATTGGGTTGATGATGACGAGCACGCCGTCGACCATTCGGACGACGATGCCCAGTCCACCGAACTTGCCCTGGTTGCCTTCCTGCATGTCTTTGTAGACTTCGGGCGAAAGGATGACGCTGTGTGGATCGAGCGTCTTGAGCATGCCATTGATGAGCGTGTATTCGAGGTCGCGCGGTTTGACGTCGGTCGGGAAGTCGTTTTGGACGAACAGCAGGACCTCGCGCAGCCGCAAGCTCATTTCCCAGAGATTGGTGATGCTGTCGAGTGAAAACGTTCGTTGTTTGTCACCAATGGTGGCCGTCAGCGTCGTGGGATGCTCGGTCTTGGGTTTGTCAAAGACGATGAGCAGCTCGGGAACGACTTTTTGAACGGCGTCGAGGCTTTCGGCGAGCATCGTGACAGGGTCAAGCCGATCGGTGTCGACGTAATTTTCCTGGAGTTGCAGCAAAACGCGGTTGGTGATCTGCAGGGCCGCGAGGTCGTGCGGTGCGTTTTGTGAGGTCTGCGCCATCAATTCTGCGCCATCCCAGTTAAATTCCCAACGGTCGCCGCTCTTGACGACGCTCAACCCCAGACCGGTAGCCAAAGCCGTTCCGGCGATACCCCAATATATAATGCGCGTGCGTTTCATTGATTCTCCCAATCACGTGTGCGACAAACGAAGACGCTCCATTTTAACACATTTGATGCTACATCTCAGCAAGGGATTAACATTCGTTTTGAATTTTTGTTTATTCTTGAACAATTTGTTTTGGAGCAGGCCGGGGCGGGCGGCGCGCAGGGGGCCGTAGAGACGCGCAGGGGGCCGTAGAGACGCGCGGGGGGCCGTAGAGACGCGCGGGCCGCACGTCTCTACCGGCCCCCTCGCTTCGCTCAGACATGCCACACGGCCGTACCAAATTCAGGAACTGATAAGGCAGATCATCGTAATCTGAATTTTGGAATCGGCGGCCGCGAACTTGCCTTCGGCTTCGAACAAATCGCGTTCGCTCGCCCAATCTCATCCTGCTTGCCTTCGGCTTCGCTACGGCTGAGATTTTTGACCAGACAAAGCCCCCTTGGGTGTGTCGTCGTCATTTGATGCGATTTGTTGCGTTAATGCGTGAAATTTCAGCATAATAATGTTATTATTTTATACTCGACTGGCTATCTGCTTGTCTCGGACAGTTCATTCTGTCTGAATGATTTGTTGGTATCGCGCGACGGGGTATTGCCATGCGTTGTGCGTGCTGTTTTGTTCTATTCAATGCCCTCGTACGGGATTGAAAGTTTTTATCAAAAGTTTGGAAATAACAATGCTTAAGAAAATTTCGATCATTCTTTCTACTTTGACACTTTGTGCCGTGGCTTCCGGTTGTGACGATGGTTCAAAGAGCCACGATCCCGAGTGTGTGGATCAGACCAAAATGTGTTCTGAGGACGGCACGGTCATGCTTTGTCAAAACGGAAGCTGGAACAAGCAGGACGCCTGTGCTGCTGGCTCCGAGTGCCGTGATGGCAATTGCGTTGAAACTTGTCAGAATGGCGCCAAACGCTGTTCAGCCAGCGGGTTGCCTCAGATCTGTAATAACAACCTTTGGAACAGTCTGTCGGCATGCGAGAACGGAACTTGTCAGGATGGCAACTGCGTGCCTAATAAGACCACGGGCGACCAGGATGATCAGGGCGGCCAGGGCGACCAGGGCGGCCAGGATAAACCGGGTGATGATCAGCCAACACAGTCCAAAGTCTGTGAGCCGGCTTCGTGCGAATCGGCGATCAGCTATAAAGGCAACGTTTGCGTCGACGTTGCGGGTAAGAATGAAAAAACCTGTGGCTGCAATGCGAACAGTGATTGCAAAAGCGGTTATAAATGCGAAGACCACGTTTGTGAATTCCAGTGCTCGAATGCCACTTGTGCAGCCAAGACGACCGGTTATGAAGGCGATCTCTGCATTACCGAAACAGAAGAAGATGAAACGCTGGTGTTTTGCGGTTGTGACAGTGATGAAAACTGTAGATCGGGTTATTTCTGCGACTTGAATATGCGTCAGTGCCTTGAAGGGTGTGATGAAACTGAATGTAAGAAAATGACGACCGATTATTCTGGTGACATCTGCATCGTTTATCGTGACGAATATGATGAGGGGTACGATTTTTGCGGTTGTCATAGCGATAAAGATTGTCGCGAAGGTTATCAATGCAACACCGAATTTAATTTCTGTTCGAAAAAAGATGTTGAGACGGCTGGTTGTCAGGCCGAAAAGTGTGCTGCGGTCTCGGATGACAAATATGTCGGCAGTGCTTGCGTCGTTTTGAGCGGCGGCATCGGTTGCGGCTGTGAGAGCGATGATGATTGCCGCGGCGATTTCGTCTGTGATTACAAAAACACCTGTATCATCGAAGAAGATATCAGTGAATGCAAAGTCGATGATGATTGTAAAAAGAAAACTGGAAATAATTATTATGGCGATATCTGTATTCCAAATGTTTATGAATACGGCATCAATTATTACTGCGGCTGTACGAAAAACTCTGAGTGCAAATCCGGCTATTTCTGTGATAGGGAACAAGAGACTTGCATGAAGAATGAGGAACAAGGCGTGTGTGATGAATTGGAGTGTGTGGTTGCGCCTGCGGGTTCGTATTATGGCGACGTGTGCGTCGACTGGAACGGCTACAACGTTTGTGGGTGTGACGACAGCAGCGATTGTCGAGCAGGCTATACCTGTAATCCTTCGAAGAAAGCCTGCGAATAATGAGATCGCGGGTATTTGCGTGATGCTGAGAAAATATCAATATGCGTTTTAATTGTAAATTTGGTGTTATGTGTATCGCCATGGCGCTTTCCGTCGTCATGGCTTGTTCTGATGACAAAACTCACGAAAATAGCAGTTCGTGCACGGGTTCCGACTGCGACGCCCCCGGCCGGGATCCCGGCGCGTGCACGGGTTCCGACTGCGGCGACCCTGGCCGGAATCCCGGCGCGTGCACGGGGTCTGATTGCGAAAACAAAGTGCCTGCCGATTCGGGGCGTTTGCTGTCCGAGAATATCGTCAAGAAATATGTTCTTGAAGAAGGTGATCGACAGCCTGACAAAGTTGTGACGCTCGTCGATTTTGCCTGGGATCGTTATGCCTCACACGCTTCTGAGGCGCACACGAAGCTTGGCAAACGCGCTTATCACTGGAAACAGGCCGAAGAGAAAGCCGTCAAACTTGGTATTTTGCACGATCTTTCGAAATATACGACGCTTGAGTTTTGGGTCTACGTGTCTGACGAGAGCGTGGGCAAGACTTTGAATATTCAGTTCAAAAGTGACAGAGCTGCGACGTCTCAGGCCGATGACTATCATAAGTCCGTAAAACTCGAGAAAGCCGGTTGGGTACAGATCCACATACCTTTTAATGAATTTGAAAAAGATTCGTCGCCCAAAGGCTGGGATGATGTCGACGAGCTCGTTCTGTCGTCAAATGACAAGGTCGAATTGTATATCGACAAGATTCAAATCCGTTACGAATACGACCAGGCCAACCATGCCAAGTTTAAACTCGTCGACTTTTCGGCGCCCGAAAACAAAGATAAAACGACGACCGAATATACAAAGACGGGTAAAAAATCGCGTCGCTGGGCATACACTGAGAAATCTCTGGCTTATAAAATCGCCATTTCAGACTTTTCGCCCTACCAAGCGCTCGGTTTTTGGGTCTATGTTCCGGAAGATTCGGTTGGACAGTCCATGTACGTTCAGCTTAAGAGCGATAATCCTGAGACAGGGTACGATGACTATTATGGGGCAACGGTCACGTATTCCAAAAGCGGGTGGCAGCATAAAATCATTCCGTTTCGCTTTTTTGCCGGCGTTCGCTCGCCGATCGGCTGGCATAAGATCGATACACCGATTCATTTTACCTCAGAGGGCTGGGGGCAGACCAATACGCAAGACACAGTCATTTATATAGATGATGTATATTTGTACGCCAATCTAGATGATTATTCGACGGCTTCGTTGCCGACCGTATCTGGTGCTGTATTTTCGCTCAATGGAGCACGCTCGATCGTCGAAAATCAGCTGATCAACAATAGTTTTGATGATAACAAAGCTCGCGTTTATAAAGAAAACGGCGAATACTGGGTGCCGCTTTCGGTCTTTGGTGCGCGCTATGATGACAAAGCCCGCTATGACGAAGATATACAGCAGTTGTTTATGACGCTGAAGGGCAAAAAGTATATTTTTAATGCTGGTCAGGATCAGGTCTTGGTCGACGGTAAAGCAGAAAAACTCGACTTTAAGCCTGCCGTTCATGGGCATGCCCTTTTTGCACCGGTACACTATATCGAGCAGCTCATGCACTACGAAATGCGTTATGAAGACGAGATGGGCATGATCTACCTCGCTGACCCAGCCAGTCCGGCAGTGGATTTTGGCCCCATGAAAGACGTCGTCGGCATTATGAACGAAATGTTGTTCATGCGCCCGAACGGCGCCGAGATCATCGACCGCATGTTGACGCACCTGGGCGGCGACGTCCATCCACGCATTCTGTTGACGAAGGAGCGCGTTGCTCAGCTCAAGCAGTATCTTGAAACGGATGAGACGTTTAAGCGTTATTATAAACACGTCAAAAGTATTTTTGGGCCTGGGACTACGGAGTTTAAAGAGCCGCCCGTTCAATGGGCTGAACACGATGTTGAGTCGTTTGAGCGTATTGCCACGCTAGCCAAAAGACGCATTGTGACGATGTCGCTTCTTTACCTGATCAGTGAAGACGAAGCTTATGTCGACCGCATTTGGAGCGAAGTCAACGCGCTGATCAGTTTCCCTGACTGGAATGCCGATGATTTTCTCGATACGTCCTTTGCGCTCAATGCCGTGGGCGTGGCTTACGACTGGTTGTACGACAAGTGGAGCGATGAACAGCGTCAGAGAATGATCGATGCCGTGCTAAAATTTGGTCTTGAACCCGGTCTTGATTACTACGAAGGCCGCAAGGTCAAGTGGGGACCCAATAACTGGGCGGGCGTTTGTGACGGCGGCATGGTTGCGGCTGCGTTGGCCATGGCGAGTATGCCTGGCAACACGTCGCGCACGATCCAGCGTGTTCTTGAAAACGCTCTCGATGATATCGAACCCAGTCTCATAGAATACGCTCCGGACGGTGGTTACATTGAGTCGGCCATTTATTGGACCTACGGCACCACGTTCGTGACGGTGCTGTTTGGCGCGCTCGAATCGGCACTCGGTTCGACGCAAGGTCTGTATTACTCACCGGGATTTGCGGAATCCTCGTGGTTCACGTCCTACTTCGAGTCTGATGCCGGCACCGTCGGGTTTCACGACGGCGGCAACGACTTCACCGATACCTCTCCGCTGGTCTGGTTTGCGGGCAAAAATCAAGATTCCGGCCTCATCCGTATGCGTGAATACGACGTTGAAGCAAAGCACAGGTCTTACAAATTCGGCGACATGCTCTGGTTTGATCCAGCGCTCAAAGATGGCAAAATTACAAAGCCGCTTGACGCGCATTTCTCGCAGGTCGGCACCGTATCTATGCGTTCCAAGTGGGAAAGCGATCCTATTCTTGTGACGCTTCACGGCGGTTATAACCGAACGCCGCACGGCGATCTCGATATTGGCAACTTCTCGCTCTATGCTGGAAATTATCGCTACTTTAGCGAACTTGCTGGTGACAGCTATTCGCTTCCCAGTTATTTCGAATGGGCAACGCGCTTCCAGTATTATCGCAAACGAGCCGAAGGACAAAATACGTTAATCATCGGTGACGTTGATTATAAAATTCCCGATCAGAACCAGTTGGCAACGGGTGATGTGACGCGATTTGAAAGCAAGTCAGATTCTGCGATCGCGGTTGTCGATATGACAGACGCATACCCCCAGGCGACGTCTGCCATCCGGGGGCTTCATTTTACGGATAATCGCTCGACGATCATTCTTCAGGATGAAGTGAAGCTTTCGTCTCCCGAGATCGTGCGTTGGGTCGCTCATACCGAAGACGGCATCATTCATGTTGCCGCCGACGGTCGTACGGCCACGATCAACATGGATGGCGATAAGCGCCATTTGTACGCTGAAATCGTTTCAGAGGACAAGACGCTGAAATTCACAACCAGTCCTGCCGTTTCGTTTGATCCCAACTATCAATCGTTCCCGCAGGAATACGATCGAAGTATGTTCACGCGTCTTCTGGTCATCACCGAAAAACCGGTTTCGTCTATGGATCTGGCCATCGTGTTCAAATTCGTCGACAATGATAAGGCTGATCCTGCGGTCGGCTCGACTTATCAATGGAAATCGATTGATTCTTGGAAATAAAGATATATAAATAAATTAATTATTAATTCGTTACAGCTCGGCTGAGCAGCCCGCGCGCTAAAGGCGCGCGGGCAAAAATCAGGAAAGGCTATATCAGCCGTGCCCGGTTTGCCTTTGGCTTCGACAGACACTGTTATGCAAGCACCGGCGTTGCCGGTGCGCGGCT
>JAZUKH010000055.1:0-11099 GCA_045643185.1 Myxococcota bacterium
GTGTAGCACTTCTCGTTCGTTTAAAGTAAAATGGGTAAATGATCGCATCAAACCTCCGTATGAGTAGCTGTTCAAATCATCATACACCGGATTGATGCGGTCTTTCTTCATTTTATGCATTTGAAACGATAATCTGCCGTCACCCCCTACGCGGCTATTGGCGGCGAAATGGTAGAGACGCAAAATTTTGCGTCTCTACCGTTTCGCATTCGCCAATACGCCGCTACCCCCTCGCCTGGCAGGGCCTTAAAACCACGCGACACGCCTAACGCGCCGTACACCGTACGGCGCCGCCTGTATGACCAACATGACTCAACGATCCAAAAACAAAAGCGCCGCACCAGGTTGCTTGACCATCATGATTTTAGTCGCATTCCTGGTTTGGGGCATCTACCAGGCGAATCAAATCGACTTGTTGGGTAAACTCGACGCGTTGACGGATCACGAAACGACGGATCACGAAACGAATACGGACGACGGATCCGATGAACCCGTCATCACGAAACGACCAGGCTTATTCCAAACGATCGCGGACATTCAGCGCAAACGCACGCCGCCCAAGGAATTTGTCAGCCACACAAACTTCGACACCGAGTTTGCGGCCTATTACGCACGCCTGCCCAAGGTCGAGCAAGAGATCTACGAAGAGATCTACGACGCGGTTGCCAACGCTCGTCTCGAGGTCACGCTGACCAACCCAACGAATGATATCAACGTCATTGGGCGCATCACACACGCCATTTTGAACGATCATCCCAAGTTGTTTTGGTGGGAAAACAAAGATACACGCATCGAAACGACCACGTCACGCTACGAAACCACGGTCAAGATCAAACTCGCCTATAACGAACTCGCCAATGATCTCGATTATCACAAACGCGTATTTGATTCAGAAGTCGAAACGATCCTGACCCGGGCCCACGCGCTCAAATCGATTGAAGAGCAGGAACTGTTTATTCACGACCTTGTTGCGGGCGAAACCATCTATGTCGACGACAGCAAAGTCAATCAGACGGCCTACAGCGCCATCGTCAATCACGAAAGCGTTTGTGCCGGTTACGCCCGCGCCTTTCAACACCTTATGATGCAGCTCGGTGTGCCCACTTACTACGTCAGCGGTACGGGCCAGAAAGATGAAAACAGCGCTCCGGAACCTCACGCCTGGAACCTCATTAAGCTTGATGACCAGTATTATAACGTCGACGTCACCTGGGACAACCTCGAGCCCAATTTCTTTGACGGGCATCCGCACACGAAAGCAATCTACCGGTATTTTAATCGCACCGACGAATTTTTCACGGCGCATCAACACGTACGCGCCAGCGATGTCGATCCACAGGCGATCCCGTTGCCAGATTGTACCGCATCAGAAGCTGCGTTTGAGAATCTATTTGGTTCTGATTTCAGCGCCAATAGCCTGGCTGAAGAATTTAATATTACTGAAGATGATATTATTACAACATTAAGTGAATACTATGTCACAACTTATACAAGACTAAAAAGCGCGCGAACGAATGAATTACAATTATATTTTATTTTGACCTCAAAAGAATTGAAAGAGAGCATCACAAATTTAACCAGTGAAGACCGCGCCAAAAACTATGTCGATCGCCTGTTTAAAACCAAATATTCACGCTACACGCGTTACCAGATGAACAGCATGTGTTTGGAAATTAGTGATGGCGTCTACCTCATCGAGATCAATCACAAATTTATGTAGAACAAACGTCGTCGAGCGTGCCGCAGGCAGAGGGGGTAGCGGCGTATTGGCGATGATGCGGTAGAGACGTCCGGTTCGGGCGTCTCTACCGCATCATTTGCCAATAGCCGCGTAGGGGGAGACATCCCCCACATGCTCAAACCGATGTCTCGTCAGACAGGTTGAGAGCCCGGGCGAGTGGACAACAACGCAAGTTAATATCCGAGCCCGATTGATATTTTGCGAGGACGCCACGGGATACCTGGGCGAGTTCGCGGCGCACTTCACGACGCTCACCAGCGATTTTTTCGATATACATTTTATCGTAGGACGTGGTTTGATGGCGCATCCAAGCGATGACAGCGGCTTCGGCGCGTTGTTCAATGGGAATGAGTTTGGTGCGCGCGACGGTGCCCGACCCCACGGGCGTGGCATGCGCAGCGACGGCAGCGGCGAGCTTTTGAGCCACGTGGGCCCAACGCGGGTGGAAATCCAAAAAATCGATGATCGCCTGCACAAAGTCCTCTTGATATTCGACTTCTTTTTTGGCGCGATACTGACGCCCTTTTTCGAGGCGTTTGGCATAAGCCGGATCTTCGCGGACTTTGACGAGCTCAGCCTGAATTGCCTGCACGACGTCGGCCGGCGCGCAGACACCACCGCTGGCGGGCTTATGTTTGTAGAGCATCATGACCTGCCAATAGTTGCCTGTGGCCTTGATCCGGCGCGTCAACATAGCGTCGCCGGGGGCGACATACGTCCAGTTTTCGGGCAGTTCCACGGGTTGATGGTCGTGACTGAATGCGCAGCCCACACGCCAGACGGTGTAAACTTCTTCTTTTTCTTTCGTTTCGCTCATGTTTTGCTCACACAAAAAAGGCGCACCGAAGTGCGCCTTTAAGTTAACTGGCATGTCGGCGCGCCGAAACGCGCCGATGAGGTTTATTAACCCCAGGTTTTGAGGTTCCAACCAGCGGAATAACCATTGACGGCGATGTAGGAGCCCGTCCATGTACCGGTACGAATGACCCCACCTGCCGGATCGTGAATGATGTAGGTGCCGTCGGAGTTTTTACCAGCGACGCAGACCCAGTGACCACCATCTTTAACGGAGATGACGCACGGACGACCAGCGGCCAATTCAGCATCAACGTTTGCCTGAGTGTAAGCCTTACCAGTAAAGCCGACGCCGACCATCTGACCAGCGACGCCCCAGTAGATGCAGTCACCCGAATAACCACCGTGGTAATCAAGATATTCGTCGAGTTCAGCGGGGTTGATCTCGCGGCCAGCGATCTTGGAAATGACCATAGCCGTTGAAGTCACGGCGCAACCAGCAGCACTGATGGTGTCGTCATCACCGAGGATACGCCAACCCCAACGCGGATCGCTCTGCGCGAACAGAGGCACGCCGTTCGTCGAAACAGCGCCTGTGCTGGAGCCGCCGCCATTAGAAGTGACGCCACCGCTGACGAGCTGAAGATCCGAAAGGTAAACGTAGCTGACGATCTCTGCGATCAAAGCGCGGTCGCCACTGATACTCTGAACCGTGTAGGTACCGTCCTTGACCCAGCCAGGGATGGTCTGACCGGTTGCATAGTTCGAGCCCGTAATACGAACTCTTGAGCCAATACCGATCGACTGGGCTTCTTCTTTCTTTTCTTCGACGGGAGCCGGTGTGGTTTCAGCCGGCGTGGTTTCCGTCGTCGGAGCCGCAGGCGTCGAACCAGAGTTTCTGGCGATCTCACCGCGACGATTGGCGACAAGTGCGTTCATATCGACACCGTACCTGGACGCTTCGGCACAGGCACCGTCCCACGTATTACCACCGCGGCCGTAGAAGTAGTTGATGAGATCCTGGTTCGTCTTGAGGTCGGGGTTGGCAGCGAGGAGCTTGTCGAGTTCAGAGAGCTGAGCCGGTTCGGCCGGCGTCGGGGAGGGTTCTTCCGTCACCGGTTTGGTTTCTTCAACAGGCGTCGGTTCTTCAACGGGCGTCGGTTCTTCGACAGGTGCCGGTTCTTCAACAGGTGCCGGTTCTTCGACAGGCGCCGCGCCACCCTGGACCTGAAGGTCAGACGCATACACCCAGCTACGGATGCCGGAAAGCAATGCGCGATTGCCGTCCATTTCCGTAACGGTGTAAACACCTTCCTTGACCCAGCCAGGAATGGTCTGACCGGTCGCATAGTTCGTACCAGTGATCTTGACTTCGCAGCCGACGGTCACGCCGTTCGTGGACGCAGAAGCGGAACCGCCACCGTTTGAACCGGAGGTACCGGGCTTGTGCAGACCGGAGATGTTCCACTGATAGAAGTCATAGCTGCTCATGATGTTGATGAGCTTATTGGCGTATTCAGGGTCAGTCGCGTAACCACCTTTGTGGATCTCGCGTGCGAACTGATCCGGATCGTCACAGTAATTGAACGCGTTGGCGTAGCGGTCTTTGTGCAGGAACTGGCCGTGGTCTTCGATCGATTCGTTCCACGTGTTGTATTTACGGAACGCATCGGTGATCGTGATGTACTGAGAGCCATCCCATTCCTGAGTCACCGACAGGACGGAGCCGGCAGGGCCTTCACCCTTAATACCGAACAAGTTTTTGGCTTCGCCGATGGAGCAGGCGCCCCAACCGGTCTCAAGCGCGGCCTGAGCGAGCGTAACGGACGCGGGAACAGCCGACTTACGGTTGTCTTCACGGGCGATTGGACCAAACATGGCGCCAAACTGCGACGGAGAAAGCTTGCCGCCTTTCCAGCTATCGAGTTGAGACGAAGCCTGGTTGTACTGTTCCAATTCAGCCGCCGTCGGATCCTTAGCACCCGTGTCGTAGTTCGAGCTCGGCTTGCTTTCTTCGACAGGCTTCACTTCTTCGACAGGCTTGGTTTCTTCGACGGGCTTGGTTTCTTCGACGGGCGTCGGCTCTTCGACAGGCTTCACTTCTTCGACGGGGGCGGGAGAACGCTTCACGGCACCTCGGCGATCGGCAACGAGTTCGTTCATATCGACGCCATACTGGGAAGCGACAGACACGGCACCGTTCCACGTATTGCCACCGTGATTGTAGAAGTAGTTGATGAGGTCCTGATTGATCTGGATCGACGGATTGTCGTTGAGCAGCTGATCAAGCGGCGTCATCGCAGGCGTCGGGGCGGCGGGGCTTTCGACGGGCGTCGATTCGACAGGCGCCGGCGCAGCGGAACGCGTCACAGCCGCGCGACGGTCAGCGACGAGCGAATTCATATCGACGCCGTACTTGGACGCTTCGGCACAGGCACCATTCCACGTGTTACCACCACAGCCGTAGAAGTAGTTGATGAGATCCTGATTAACCTGGATCTCCGTGTGAGCCGCGAGCAGCTGATCGAGCGGCGAGCCGCTGGTCGTCGTACCACCCGTCGGTTCAGCAGGCTTTTCTTCTTCTTTCTGCTCAGGCGGCTGGGGCGCTGCGGCGCCTTCGACCTGAAGATCGCTGAAGTTGACCCAGCTGATGATGTCGGAAAGCAACGCACGGCTGCCGTTCACCTGCGTGACGGTGTACGTACCCTGTTTGACCCAGTCAGGAATATGCTGACCCGTAGCATAGTTGGAACCGACAACTTTGACGCGCTGACCGACCTGAATGTTGGCGGTCGAGCCACCAGTCGTCGTGCCGGCGCCGGTATCCGTCGTGCTCGTGTTTTCTGTCAGCTTGCCATCCATAGCCAACTGGACCATGTTTTTGAACGCGTCCATGTTGGTACGGTGAGGACAGTTTTTCGCCATAAAGTCACGGTGAGCTTTGATCTGACCGATACCCCAACCGTACATCTGGCAAAGACGCGCGACCAACGCAGCTGCACGGCGTTCCGCTTTCTCGAACATACCTTCCGTGTAGTTCGTGCTACGCGCGATCTCGATACCGATGTGCTGACGGTTACCAGGACCATTGCCGTCACCGGCGTGCCAGCCGTTACGGTCGAGCGGAAGACCCTGAACCGATTCGTTCTCATCAACGGCAAAGTGGAAAGACGTGTACTCGTTGTTGCTGCGCATATAGCTGATCTCGTTGCTCGCTGGCGCCGAGTTAGCCGTGTTATGCATACAGATGCCGATAGGTTCCATGCTATACGGACATTTCAGATCCATTCTCGAGGCATCGACGAGATTGCTCGTCCAATTCTCGGAAATCGTATTGCCGCCAGAACCGCTTGAGGATGATGTTCCTGCCATGTTTTCTCTCCTTACATGAGTGTCTATGTGAATTTAACAAATAACTTCCTTGTTAAATCGCTCCTAATCATGCAATTTTGACACTCATCACCCACAAAATCAATAAAATAGAGCATAATGTCAAAATTCACGAATCGCTTGCTATGTAAGGATTTCCGAATTGTTTTCTGTGAACTTTCAAGCCTGCCCGCGGTTCAAAGTGAGGTCTAGCAACCCCACTTTGAACAATACGCGTTTTAACCGCCGCGCAACTCGGTGGCGACCGACGAATGGTTATGGAGATAAATGACCTCACCCTCTTTCTGAAGGTTGCGGAATGCCACGGAAAGCATCAATTTAATGCGGTTCAGCTGATTCACCTCACTGGCTCCCGGGTCATAATCGATCGGTGCAATGTTCGCCGTCGGATGAAGTTCACGGATCTTTTTGATCATGCCTTTGCCCGTCACGTGGTTGGGCAGACACGCAAACGGCTGCAAACAAAGAATGTTCGGCACGCCAGTGTGGATCAGCTCCAACATCTCGCCCGTCAGGAACCAGCCTTCGCCCGTCGTATTGCCGATCGACAGGATCGGTGACGTCATCTTCGCGATCTTATCGATCGACAGCGGCGCCTCAAAACGCTTGCTCGCATTTAATGCTTTGAACAGCGGATGCTGGAAATACTCGATCATCTTAACGGCTGAACGGCACGCAAACGCGCTCTTCAGCGGCATCGCCAGATTCTCATAGTTAAAGATCGCATCTGAGATCGTATAAAGGAAGAATCCCATCAGATCCGGCACGACGGCTTCAGCGCCTTCGCGCTCCAGAACATCCACTATATTATTGTTGGCTCCCGGATGATACTTCACAAGGATCTCGCCCACGACACCCACGCGAGGTTTGCGAACGTTCGTGATCTCCAATGCGTCGAATGCCTCAACGATACCCGCGCAATTCTTCGAAAACTGCGCAAAGTCTGCCTTTTCAAGTGCCTGGCAACAGATCGCGTTCCATTTTTCGTACAGTGCATTCGCCGAACCAGGCACTTTTTCATACGGGCGGACGCGATACAGACAACGCATCAACGCATCGCCATAGATGAACGCCTGAAGCGTGCGTTTGACGAGCGGCAGTTCAAACGAAAAACCGGGATGTTTTTCGAAACCCTGCGCCGAAAGCGGCACGACGGGAACATAGCTGAACCCGGCTTCGCGCAATGCTTTGCGAATGAAAGCCACATAGTTGGTGGCACGACAGCCGCCCCCCGTCTGCGTGCAAAACACCGCCGTTTGATGGGGATTAAAGTCACCACTTTTGAGCGCATGAATGATCTGCCCCGTCGTGATGATCGACGGGTAACACGCGTCATTGTTGACGTATTTCAACCCTTCATCGACCGCTGCCCGGTCGTCAACGCCATTTTTGCCCAGGATCACAAAGTTGTAGTTCGAATCACGGAACGCCTTTTCGAGCAAACGGAAGTGAATCGGCGACATCTGCGGCGCAATGATGTTGTAGGTCTTACGCATCTCCACGGTGAACGGCACGCTCGGATAGAGTTCCTTGGGCAACACGCGTCCGACCTGACGACGATCACGCTCGTTCAGCGCCGCGATCAGTGAACGCACGCGAATGCGCGCGGCACCGATGTTGTTGCCTTCGTCGATCTTGAGCGACGTGTAGATCTTGCCATGATTTTGAATGATCTCCATGACCTGGTCGGTCGTGACCGCGTCAAGACCGCAGCCAAAACTGTTAAGCTGAATGAACTCGAGGTTCGGCGTCACCGAGGCAAAACGTGCCGCGGTGTACAAACGCGAGTGATACGCCCACTGGTCGAACACACGGAGCTTCTCCCCTGTGTCGCCACGCAAAAACACCGAATCTTCCGTAAACACCACGATGCCGAAGCCCGCAATCATTTCGGGAATGCCATGGTTGATCTCGCGATCGATGTGATACGGGCGGCCGCCCAGCACGATACCGCGGCAGTGATGGTCGCGCATATAGTCGAGGGCTTCATCGGCCGCGTGGCGAATATCCGCCTTGTAGGCATCGTATTCGGCATACGCCGCTTTGACGGCTGCACGCACTTCCTTGCGATCCACATTGAACGACTTGCGAAACTCGTCAAAAAGACGATTCGCAAGTTCTTCTCTCGCATCCAGGTTAAGGAACGGGTGCATGAACGTCACACCCTGTTCTTCCAAAGCATCGACGTTGTTGCGAATGACTTCCGGATATGACGTCACGATCGGGCAGTTGAAGTGGTTATTCGCGCTCTTAATGTCTTTCTGCTCGTAGGCAACACACGGATAGAAAATGAAATCCGGTTTTTGATCGATCAGCCATTGAATGTGACCGTGAACGAGCTTGGCAGGATAACAAGCCGACTCGGATGGGATTGTTTCGATCCCCAATTCGTAGATGGCACGGGACGACTGCGGCGAAAGAATGACTCGGAAACCAAGCTGGGTAAAGAACGTGTGCCAGAACGGATAGTTCTCGTACATATTGAGCACGCGCGGCAGGCCGACCGAACCACGGCGCGCCTGCTCCGGCGCGAGCGAGGCATAGGCGAACGTGCGCTTGTGCTTGTAATCAAACAGGTTGGGCACCTTCGACTTGTTCGTGCCCCCCACCGGGCGGTCACAACGGTTGCCCGTCACAAAACGGCTTCCATCCGAAAACGCGTTGATCGTCAGCAAGCAATGGTTGCCGCAGCCCTGGCAGCGCGTCATCGTGATTTTATTTTTGAACTCGGCCAGCTCATTCGCCGGTCTGATCGCACTGACGTGCTGATCTTCGGCACAGCGTTCCTGCGCGATCAGGGCGCAGCCGAATGCCCCCATCAACCCGGCGATGTTCGGACGAACGGCTTTGAGCCCCGAAATGCGCTCAAACGCGCGCAGGATCGCGTCATTGTGGAAGGCACCGCCCTGAACGATGACGCGCTGACCGACCGAAGACGGGTCGCGCAGCTTGATCACCTTGTAAAGCGCATTTTTTATGACGGAATAAGACAATCCGGCCGAGATATCCCCAACGCTCGCGCCCTCTTTCTGAGCCTGTTTGACGCGCGAATTCATAAAGACCGTGCAACGCGTGCCCAGATCGACCGGGTTCTCGGCAAACAACGCCTCTTTCGCGAACGTCTGAGCCGTGTGTCCCAGGCTCTTCGCAAACGTCTCAATGAACGAACCGCACCCCGACGAACACGCCTCGTTGAGCAAAATGCTTTCGATCACGCCGTTGCGCAGCACCATGCACTTCATATCCTGACCGCCGATGTCCAGAATAAAGTCGACGTTCGGCAAAAAATAATCGGCGGCTTTGTAGTGCGCGATCGTCTCGATCTCGCCCAGATCGACGTTGAGGGCTTTCTGGATCAGCCCTTCACCATAACCGGTGACGCAGGCATTCGCCAACACGGCCGTCTCGGGCATCTGAGCGTACAACGTGCGCAGGATCTCGATCGTTTTGTCGAGCGGCTTGCCTTCGTTACTGCCGTAATACGAAAACAGGATCTCACGGTCCTCACCGATCAGCACGACTTTGCTCGTCGTCGAACCGGCGTCGATGCCCAAAAACACGCGTCCCGCATAGTTAGCAAGGTCGCCACGGCGCGCTTCATCGGCATGTTCAGCCAAAAAAGCATCGTATTCCGCTTCATCACGGAACAGGGGCTCCAGACGGCGCACTTCCGTCGTGGCTTCATCGGGGCACGCGTTCATGCGTTCAAGCAGCTCGTCGAACGAGATGGCACGCTGTTCGCGCGACAGACGCGACGCACCCATCGCAACAAAAAGATTCGCGTTTTCGGGAACAAGCACGTCATTGGGACCCAGTTTGAGCGTCTCAATAAAGCGCTGACGAAGTGACGGCAAAAAGTGAAGCGGCCCGCCCAAAAACGCGACCTTGCCTCGAATCGGATGACCGCACGCCAAAACACTGACGGTCTGATTCACGACGGCCTGAAGAATGCTGGCCGCAATGTCTTCGTGACGCGCACCCTCGTTGAGCAACGGCTGAATATCGGTCTTGGCAAACACGCCGCAACGCGCCGCGATCGGGTAGATCATGCGATGTTCCATCGCGAGCGCATTCAACCCGTCCGCGTCCGTGTCGAGCAGCGTCGCCATCTGGTCGATAAACGCCCCCGTGCCGCCGGCACACGTCCCGTTCATGCGCTGGTCGAGCGAACCGCCAAAAAACGTGATCTTGGCGTCTTCACCACCCAGTTCGATCGCCACATCCGTTTGCGGCAAATACGTTTCAACCGCACGCGTCGATGCGATGACTTCCTGACAGAATGGCAGGCCAAGTCGCTCCGCCAGCCCCATGCCCGCACTCCCCGTCACGCACAACGTCATCGTCGGCGCGTGAAGCGATGCACCGATCTCACGCAAAAGCGTAAAAACTGAGCGGCGAATATCAGAATAGTGACGACGATACGTCGAAAATACGATCTCGTCGTTGCCATCCTCGACGACTGCCTTGACCGTCGTCGAACCTACATCAAGACCACAGTGAAATATTGTCATGACTTCTTAAATTCCTTGTATGTACACGCATCTCGTGCGCGTTCTTCACGAAAAAAGGGAAAAATATCCCCAGAACGCGTCATGAACGTCATAACATCACTTTTTATTCCACATGTAGGTATTTTTCTTACATCAAAACAAAAAAGCCGCGGCCTCTTCTCAAAACCGCGGCAGAAAATACCTTACTTTTTCCCCGGAAAGCTATTGACCAGCTTGATCTTGACGTCGGGGAAGCTGTCAACGATCTTCACTTTTACATCGGGAAAACTATCGACGATCTGAACGCGGCCGCAGCTGTCAGGAAAACTTTCCACGATCTGAACATCCACATCTTCAAAGCTGTTCACGATCTGAACCTTGAGATCCGGAAAACTATCGACGATTTGAACTTTTCCATAAAGCTGAACCGTCTCACCGCGATCCGTTTTGATCGAGCAATCTCCGTCCGCCAACGCCACTGCGGGCATCGCAAACGCAAACATCGTCACCAGAGCCAAACCCAAACCCAAAGATTTCAATTTCATCGCGCATCTCCTTGTAGCAAAATCGAAACAAATCACTTCAGCCCGGCCGATGCCAGGCTAAAATAGCTGATTTAAGCAATTTTCACACCAGTCCGACCCAATCTCATTGATTTTACATTCAATTTATGCGTCGCAGCA
>JAZUKH010000056.1:0-11103 GCA_045643185.1 Myxococcota bacterium
CGTGAGGTATACATCGAGGAACAACAACGGTGTACGACGCTTAGAGAGTTGTGTGTAGGTGTTGACCAGTTTATTGCTGAAGATACGCGATTGTACGTGAAGGCCGTTCTGATCTGCAAATGCGAAATTACTGGCTTCAAACGCGTAGTCGATGTTGAGTTGTTCATTGCGATCAAGTCCGTGATAATTGAAGTCTGATAACGTAATTCGGCCATAGGTACGTGCCAGATTATCCTGAATGATTTGATGAATTCGTTCAGGATCTGTTTTGGAGTTTTCCAAGACATAACGCATAATGAGGCTTCGGTCGCCATTAAGATCTTCATGCGCGGTGACTTGGGCGGATCCATCGGCGTTGATGTCATATTTGATCGAGACTTTGGATACGAGCTGATCAAAAGGATCCACTCGTGACTTAATGATTTCGCCATCGGGGGTCAACGGAATGACTCTTTGGCCCTGTGATTCGACTTGAAGATAGTCAAATGGAATAAAATCATCTTGGGGCTGCAGATAGATCGGGCCATCTTCGCTTTCAACAACGAGGATCGGGTCATAGTAATTCGGATAGTCCTGAGACGGGTAGGGAAGGTCTTTGGGCGTGGCAAGGGATTCTATAAAGCCAATATAGTTGGGAATGCCTGCCGCATCCAGAAGCGCTTTGGTCGTTGGCATACGGGAGCCGATATGGCTCGTGATCGTTTGTGTTGCACTGTGGGAGAGGTAATCATCTTCCTCGGAGTCGTCGATGTTATCGAGGACGTAATTATAGATATACTTGGTGCGTTCACGGATCGAACCTTCCGGCACGTTCATTTCGGAGAGATAATCGGTGACGTAAGGCGTGATAAGCGTTTTAGACGTTATGTTGTGGAACATATTACGTTGGAGCAGTTGCCAAGAAAATTTGAATACGAACTGGATACTCGGAATGAGTTCGTCAAGCGTGACGGTTTTGGGTTCGTCAATAAATGGGGCGATATTGGTCACCAAGGTTGTGCAACGGGTAGTGTTATCGATTTGTTCACAGTAAGGTTTGACAATGTCTGGTTGAACGATGTTCTGTTGAACCTGCCAGTTGCTTGGATACTCAATGACGTATTCAGAATGCACGATCGGTGTGCGCAGAATGCCAAAGTAGAAGCGTGCGTCCAGGAAGTTATCGGGTTGAATGGGGGCAAGTGGGTTGTTCCACCATGTGACATATTCGATATCGATAAAATCGCCCACACCAAGATTAGGTGCTGAGATGGAATCTTTATGGTCTATCGTTTCGGGTTCGTAGATCTCGTAGGTATCTTGTTTGATGGTGCGAATATGTAAGATGGCGGCATCCTTGGGTAGGTAGATCTCACCCGCGGTATTTTTGCCATCCTTGTCCAGAACGCGCCTAATAGAGTGCGTAAGCTGAAGGCATGAGCCGTTTTCAAAGTATTTGTGAACCGCGTAGTCGAGAACTTCAATATTGGAAGCATCGGAGACAGGTGCTGATGCGACGTAGTCTTTAATGACGGTCATGGCGTCTTTGCGAAGTCCCTCAAACGGTTTCTTTTCATTCATGATCCATTTGATGTAATGCGCGAATTCCTCGTTTGGCATGACTTCAATGATGCGATCGACGAGTTTGTTGGCTTCCGCCTCTCGTCCCTGGGTGCGCAAGATGTCGATGAGTGGCATGATGACGTCGAGCTTGATTGGTGCCTGGTTGCCTTTTTCGAATTCGTCATATATTGCCATCACTTCACTGAACACGGCGTCTGGTGCTGACTTGGCTTCTTTGATCAGGCGATTGATGCGTATCGACGCGTTGTCTGGGTAACGTGTTTCGAGGCTGGCCATGACTTTTTCGTCGCCCAGACCGCGTTGATCGTAGAACTGTGCGACACGCGGACAACGCTGCATCGTTTCACTCAGTTCCTGACGGGCTGGCATGGCGTTGATCTGCGTCATCGCTTCGATGTATTTCAGGGTGACTGAGCACGAATCCGGTTGATAGCGATAGGCTTCTCGAATGGCGTCTCTCGCATCGTCTTTCCAGTCTTTGGCTGAATATAAGTCTTCATAGAACAGCATGCTGTCGACGTTTTCAGGAATCTTGTCGCGGTTTGCTGACACGAGGTCGAAGGCTTGTTGCGTGTAATGCTTTTGTAGCAGGAGAGACGCTAGATTCATGATGGCGTCCACGTAGTCTTGATTCATCTCGTGAATGGATTCGAGTGAGGTGATTGCAGCATCCAGACGTGATGATTCATTGTAATCTGTGTCATAGACCATACGTGGTACGTTCATAAACACGTTTTGAACGTCGTTTGACATGACTTTTTGACGTGCTTTGATCATGGTGTCCGCACTTTTCATGTCACGGTGATAGATCGACATGACGTTGTATGCCCAGGCATTGAGTCCATTTTTTGACGTTTTATCGACGTCGAGTGCGACATAATCGGGAACCACTTCATTTAGGAAGGTCGATGCAGCGCGTTCTGCACGTGGCGTCGTTTCGGTCAGGGCTGACAGACGAGGTGGTTGCGCATTCTCGCTTTGTTTGGCAACAGGTACGAGCCAGACATGGATCGCTTCGTCGGTGGTTAACGTCATTTTGGACAAACGCACGCGCAGCGTGTGATGACCGGGGTCAACATTCAGACGGGTTATGGAGACTGGATTGTGGTGAACGCCTATAAACTCTGCACTCGTGACTGATTTTTGATCGACCTGTGCTTCAAAACCGTTAGGCGAGGCAATGACCAGCATCACATCCATATTTTCGGCTGCGTCAAAGGCTGTTTCGCCGACGTAAAGCCCCAGGTGAGCGGCTTTAAACGTGGTTGAAGTGCGAGTGGCATAGTGGAAGGCGTTGAGTGTTCGGCCTTCAAAATCCGTTGAGTCGGGCAAAACAGGCTGGTCGTCGAACGGTAACGGAATGTCTGATTCAGTCAAGACACGCTTGGTGAACGGGCCAAGCCATGAAAACTTCGTGAGCGGAAGTGCGATCGGGTGCGAAGGCGCTGTGAGTTCGCGCGTGATGGCATAATCTATGACCTCGTTATCGAGAAGCGTTAGCAACGCTTTGGCGTAAGGTTGTTCTGTGCGAAGTGATAAAATATCGTTGACTGGCGTCGTTGCACGCGTGTTGTTAATCGATTGGATAAGTTGGATGATCGCCGTCGGGGTCAGGCGATGATCCGGGTATTTTTGAATGAACTGAATGTAGCGCTTCATGCCTGATGGGACATCCAGGGTCTGATTGGCATTTTCGGCCCACAATAACATGGATTCTGCATCCGCCTGGGCTGTTTCATCGTTCAAAACTGTGTCGAGGGGGTGACCGAGCAACCAAGCTGTCATGGCACTATTGGCTTGGGCTGAATAGTCTGTTGGCCAGGCTGAAACGACATCTTTCGTCGTTCCAGCGCACGCACACAGACAAAATGAGAGGATCAGAGAAAACAAGAATTGGTTTTTCATATAGCTATCTCGCAGATCTCAAGAGATCAAAAATCGATGAAAAGAATTTACTGAATGGCAATTGGCGTGTTCAGATGTTGGTCGATTTTCTGGAAAAAGTCTTGCCATGCCTTGTATTCCGACGGTTCAACGCGAGTTTTGGTGACGTGGGTAACCGTGTACACGCTGTAACCTTGGGCTGTTGGTGTGAATTCGATGGTAAAATCGCCAAACTCGTTTTTGAACGAGGTCGGGGGCGGTAATTCAGCGTGTTTGCCTTCAGGTAGGATGATGTTGAGGTGTCTGGCTAACGTTTGAGGCACCGGGACTAACAATGGAAGTTGGCGATCAGCACCGGATGTGAATGACTGCATCAGGATTGAATTTCTGATGATTGGGGTTAAATTAGTCATATTGGAAAAGGAAGACAAGGGCGCTGTGGCTTTGAATTGAAAGTCGACCGGGACTTCAAGGTTGTCGATGTCACCGAAGTCGGCAGATATGATCTTGGTGCCTGCAATTTGGCTAGCTATGTCGGATTGAAGGCGATCTAATTGAATATCGGTGTTTTCATTTTTATTAGGTTTGGCATAGCGCGCTCGGTAATAGGGTGCCTGGGATCCTGTGTAGATATACCGTTCGTTGAACAGGGCTGTGTTGTCTTTAGAGAGGTCATATTCCGCGTAGACCGTCATGGCGTTGTCTTCGGCTGACGACATGGGGGCATAGCGCAACTGGTACGTGGCATCGTCATTGACGATGAAGGTCATGGCGCCTTGGTCCAGGGCAGGCAGTTCGTTCGTACCATTGAATTCTGCTGTACCGTCCAAATACATGTCGAATTCTGGGACATAGACGATGGCGTGGTCAAAGAGATACGGACTGGGCAGTTTTCCATCAAGGTCGCCGTTGTTGCGTGTGCGCGTCAATACGAATTTGGCTTCGATGCCTGCTGTCTCCAACATAACTTTCATCAAACTCGCCTTGTCTTTGCAGTCGCCGAACTTGCGTGCCAGGATCTGTGGCACTGGGTAAGGTTTGAAGCCATGAATACCGAATTCAAGGGCGACGTATCGCGTTTCCCGCAGGACGTAGTTGTAGATGCGATTGATGATCTCGCGGTGATCTGTCACCCCCTGCGTGATGCGTTTAACTTCATTTCGGATCATGTCATCGGCTGTCCATTGCGGTTTAGCGAGTTCAATGATCCAATCTGCGAGTTGCTGCCAGTTGCTGAACGATGAAACAAGTAGGAAGGGAACGATTTCTGTCATGCCGGGCGTCATTTTTTCCATCAGGATACGGTGGGTATCCTTGGTTTCAAAGATGGAAACTGTTTCATTGCCCTGGTCTGTCTGAATGATGGGCGCTTCAAAGCCAGACTTGTCGGGTGTTGTGCGGTAAAAGTTGATCGGAAATTCTTTGGGGGCGATCACGATGTAACGTGTCCACTGCTTATTGAACGTCGCTTGCAGCTGCAAAATGTCGCCAAAATATGGAATTGAGCTCGATTCTCGATGGGTTTGGGTACGACGGAATCGGAATTCTACTCGGTCACCGACGCTTAGATCAGGAATGGAGATGACGATCTGACGCTGGTCGTAATACATGCGGTAGCTCGGATCAGCGACGTTGTACTCCTGTTTTTGGAAAACGCGCTTGACCGTGCCGTCTTTTTTTGTCGTTGTGACTGAGATGATCTCAACTTTCTCGTCTGTCGGCGAATAGTTGATCGGAACGGCGCGAAGTGCACGAATGCCGGCGTCATCGACGATTTCGAAGACGAGCTGATTGTACGTCGACGTGAGGCCGTTCGGTAGAATGCGTGTGATGCGTTGGTCGAGCAGAGAAACGTGACTTGAGGCCGATTCATCGTTGTTTGCAGGAATATCCGTGATGATGAAGGGCGTTTCGTATTGTTCCTGGTTGATTGTGCCTAGCTTGTTGAAATGGCTTCTGGCTTGTAGCGTTTCGTCCTGCGGTTTGAGCGATGCCGCCATGGCATAGGCTGTGGCACTGTTTTCGGCGTCACCCATGGTTGTTGCAAACGCGGCATAGCGTTGCCAACGGTTGGGGTCGTTCGGACACTGGTCGAGCCACTGGGCATAAACAGCATCGCTGCCGATCTGCCAGCCTGCTTGGGTGAACGGCGTTATGTCGTAGCCTTTTTGGGCCAAAACATCGATGGCATAGGCATCGACCAGGTCCAGCCAATATTCCCACACGACGCTGTCATGCGGAAAACGGGCTAAAAAAGCGTCGATATCGTGTTTGTTGAGCACTAATGCCTGGGCGAGCGTCGCATCGTCGTGAGCTGCACGTGCGTCTTCAAGACGATATTTGCAGATGTTCATGAGGTAGATCGAAGAATTCCGTTCGATGGCACGAAGCTTTTCATTCGTCTGAAGGCGTTGATCGCGTTCGTTCGGGGCGAATGTCGTCAAATAGGTCGACAGCCAGCTGGAGTTGTTCGTATCCCCCGTCGTGTTGTCCATGATCGCACGCGCCATGAAGCGTTGAAGCGTCGCTTTTTTAACGTTGGCATTAAGAAGCGCCATGAGCATCGGGTCGAATGACTGCGTCAGGTAGGGTTTGAGGTCGGGCAGCACATCCACGAGGGCAATGGGCGAACTCTGGGCGCTTGCGGCATGAATGGAGGCATTTGCCCAGGCGTAACCGAGCCACTTGTCATTCGGAGCTGCTTTGAGCGCTTCACGCAGAATTTCTACCTTCATCCAGTCGTCTTCGACAGTCGCTACCGCGAGCAGGATCTCGTCGACGGGGCGACTCGCCAAACTCTTGAGGTCGCGCATGATCAGGTCGCGCACGATCGTATCGGCGTCTTTCGAGTCGAGGGCGCGTGAGGCGAGGGCTGCGCGGATGGCGGAAGGCACTTTGGGGTCTTTTGTCCAGGTTTCGTAGAGCGAATCCGAAACAGGTTTGAGCGTTTCACCAGGTGCTGCCAGGGGTTCAGACTGAATCGGTTGCGAAAGATCAACCGTGAATTTGAGTGGTTGGCCCTTTTCATCTGTCAAAAATACGCGCAGCGCCGGGTTCGTGTCGAGTGCAGCGACTTTGATGACCAACAGGTTTTCGCCTGGTTTGAGCGTGGCTGCCCACGTTTTGCCAAAAATCGGCGGATAAGCCGCGCCGTTCGTCGTCTGGTGAGCCACGGGGGTTCCGTTGATCCACGCAGTGATGGGCGTCGCCGTGCTGAGTTCGAGGCGCGCTTTGACGGGCTTTTTGGCGTCGTCAAGTTTGATGCGCGTGGCCAGGTAGATCACGCCAAAATCGTCGACATAGACGACATCTTCGGGCACAACAATGCCGTTGTGTGTCGTCGCCCGGTAGGACTGCCAAGGCGCGTTGAAGCGCGCTTCTTTCAGACCTTTTGACGTGTCAAAACCGTTTTCAGGTTCAAAAGCCTGTGAAAATCCCCAAACGGACGCATTCTCAAACGGGAATGAGACATAAAACTGGTCGATCTCTCCTTCAAGGGGCATATATTCGTGACCGAGTCGCGTTTGCATATCATTGAGTTTCCACGACGCGTAACGTTTTAGCGAGGCGTTCGTGGTTTTTTGGGCGAGTGCCTGATAGGCGTCGAGGGCTCGATTCGGGTCGATCAGCGTGTCGTAGTCTTCAAGCATGAGCAACGTTTGAATGGACTCTGCCTTTTGAACATTGATCGAAGCATGAATGCGATCAAATTTCGCGGCGAGCGTCGCGTCGGCGACTTGGCTCGCCTGAATGCCAGGGGTAGGTTGGGGCGCGGCAAAGGCCTGCGTGCCCGCAAAACAAAGAATCGCTGCTGCAAGCGTCCAGGTTCTGACCATAGTTATCTCCAAATCCGTTAAGGTCGATTGAACTTACTTAATCTTCTTTCTTGTATCCGGGTTCGTATTGACTGCGCACGGCGTCGATATGTTCCGCCGACGTGAAAAAATTCGATCGAACTTTGGTGTACTGCTTTTTATATTCTTCCGGATCTTCATCTTTTGACACGGTGATGGTTGCCATTTGGTCATCTGGAATTCGATCAAAATCGAAGCGTAGCGACTGGGGGGCGGAAGCCTGTTCCTCTTTTACTTTGGGGAGGTTTTGCCAGTAGCTGTTGATCTTGTCGACGAGGACATTCATTTCATCTTCGGTCATAACTAAACTCCTTAATAATTGACGATCTCGATGCCGATACCTCGCGAGGATCTGCGTGTTTCTCTGACGAGGAAGTTGTCCTGTCTGTCAGCCATGAGCGCCTGTACGATGGATTCAAACTCGATGAACGACATAATGGGGTTATCCGGATTGAGTTCAAGGGCGAGCGTGCCGTTGGAGACCCATCGTTCAGCAATATCCTGAACGCCGCCAACGCGTTTGATGGCTTTACGAAGAGCAACGAGCGTGTCGGCATCGGGGAGGGCGTCGATAACGAGCACTGGCTTGATGTTGTATGCCGGAATTTCGTGTTCATCCGCGTTGCTGCGTGCCATGAGTGAGAGCGAGAGGTCACTGGCGAGTTGGTTGAGCGCGCCACTTTTTGCGGTGGCTTCGTCGATGGCCGTTGTCGCCGCCGTTTGTTGGATCGACGTGTTCCTGCCGCTCGCGAGGTCGATGAGCGAAGCCTTGAGTGTGACGGTGCAGCGTATGTCTCGCGGCAACTGGTCGGCGCAATCCCAATGCAGTTTGCCATTCAAAACGCGTTTTGCGCCAAACAGACTGGCGAGTCCTTTGGCATTGTTGTCGGTGAGCGCGCCAGCCTGGTAGGCGATCGGGCTAAACATCACGTCGTTGCGTAAGATCGGGTCAATGGGCTGAATGCCGTAACGACCAAGGGCTGTGCGGAAAGCCAAGTCATGCGTGGGCATCGTCTTGGACGGCCACCAGGTCGTCTTGGGCGCTGCGTCGTCTGTGACGAGCGTCACGAGTATGTCTTGGGCAAAACCCCATGATGAAAAAAGCGTCAAAAACGCAATACTGGTCAAAAAAGATAATAATCGTGTCATGAAACATCCCTGTCGACAGGAGCAATGGGGGCGGGCATACGTGCCCAGCGCGGTCGCCTGAGGTGTGAGTTCAAAACGCAGTGATGACCGAACGTATGTTGTTTTCGGTCAAAATGACGTCGCACGCATACGATGATTGCTGCATTAAGTCTCGATTCGACGCCAAAACGCCGCACGCCAGACGCTTATTCAAAAACGCCGTTCATCATACCATATATTCCTGCGAGGTCGCGCGAAAATACCGCCGAAAATATCGATAAAACCGTGTATAATCGTGCGTTTGTTGACCAAAACACCGCGTGGCTGCAAAACGCGTGCGGCTTGGTTCAAGGCTCGTCCTATTCTAAAAGGGCTCGCGAATTGAGCTTGCGAAATCGCGAGACCGGCCAGGCGTATTTCGCAGCGCGAAATAGCCTGGCCTAAAAAATATTTCTGTTAAAATTCAAAAGGATACGTCATGTTTCAACAACAAAATTTCGAACAGGCGCTGACCAGTTTAGGGGCGCAGTGGACGGGAAATTTACCCGCTGCGCGTTTTATCGTTGATGATTCCCGCGAAGTGGGGGCGGGCGATTACTTTGTTTTGCGCGATGGTACGACGGTGATGACGCCGTCACGGGCGCAGCAGCTCGCCGATCAGGCCGTTCAACAGGGCGCTGTGGCGGTCATTTCACACATCGATGTCGCTTTGCCCAAAAATGTGACGCTGATCCGACTGGCAAATACGCGTGATCACCTTTTGGCGTTGGCGCAGGCTTTTTATGGGCCAATTCCCGCGTCCCTCAAGCTTATCGCCGTCACGGGAACGAATGGCAAGACGACGACGACCTATCTCATCGAATCGATCGCCAAACAAATGGGACTCAAAGCCGGCGTGCTCGGCACGATTTCGCACCGCTATCCGGGGTACTGCGAGGTTTCCGAGAATACGACGCCTGGAACACTCAAACTCTACAAATTGTTGAATGGTATGGTCGAGGCGCATTGTGATCTCGTCGCCATGGAAGTGTCCAGTCATGCGATCGTGCAGAATCGCATTGCGGGACTGATGTTTGACGTTGCGGTCTGGAATAACCTGGGCGTTGATCATCTCGATTATCACAAAACACGCGAGGCCTACGGCGAAGCGAAACAGCAGCTTTTTAAAAAACACCTTGCCCTGAGTTTTGCTGCGGGCAAGCAGCCGTGTGCGATCGCTAACGCGACGGATATGGACGTCATGCGGTTCATTCAGACGGCTGATCCGACGAATTGGGGCGGCAAGGTCATGACGTTTTCGGCCGATCCGGCGATTTCTGGGGACGTGCAGCTTGATTGTGCCGCGTGGCGAGGACAGGCTTGGCAAGGACAGCTCAAGGTCGGAACGGGCGTGTGGGCCGCAGCGCTGCCGCTCGTGGGGCGCTACAACTTGGCCAATGCGGCTGGAGCCTGTGCGGCGCTCATAGCGCTGGGCTTTGATGCTGCGCGTGTGTCGGATGCGCTGGCGCGCGTTGATCAGGTGCCTGGACGCATGCAGGTCGTGCGCGATCACGCGCCTCGCGTCATCGTTGATTTTGCGCATACGCCGGAAGCGCTTCAAAACGCCTTGATCGCGACGCGTGAGACCATGACAGAAGGGCAGTTGACCGTCGTCTTTGGCTGTGGCGGCGATCGCGATCCGTCAAAGCGACCGATGATGGCCAAATACGCTCAGGATAACGCCGACAACGTCGTCGTGACGAGCGATAATCCGCGTACAGAAGATCCGCTTGCGATCATTCAGGATGTCGTCGCCGGACTCGATATGGCAAAAAATGTCGTCGTGGAACCCGACAGACGCGTTGCGATCGCCAAAGCCCTGGATGCGACGCGTGATTGTGCCCATGACGTCGTTGTCATTGCCGGAAAGGGCCACGAAGATTATCAGATCCTTGGGACGACTAAGACGCATTTTAGCGACGTTGAAGAAGTCCAAAAGTTTTTTGGCGTTTAAGTTGGCTTGACGCGATAATCCGCGTCATGTCCAACTTTAATCGGCTGAACAGGAACAAAAAAAGCCCCATTTTGGGGCTTTTTTTATGGATCAAGCTTGGGGCTTTTATGGATCAAGCGCGTGGATCGAAGGTGGAGCAGGCCTGAAGTTTTTCAAAACAGGCGCGCTCTTCATCGGTGAGCGTTTTGGGAATGCAGATCATGATCTCCATGAGAAGATCGCCGCGAGCATCCTTGGTGTATAGCCCTTTGCCGTTTAGGCGAAGTTTTTGGCCGGATGAGACGCCGGCAGGCACATTGAGTTTGACGGTTTCGCCCGTGACCGTGTGACAATCGATGTGCGTGCCAAAAGCCGCTTCCCAGGGCGTGACCTTGAGTTTTTGAATGATATCGTAACCGTTGGTCTCGCATTCTTTCGTAGCCGAGATGTTAACGCGAATGCGCACATCACCGCCGTTGGGCGCCTGGCCTTTGAGTTTGAAGATCGTCTGATCTTTTGAGCCCTTGGGAATGTTGACCTTGATGTTTCGTGTCTGCGAGCCCTGTGAGATCGAGATCGATTTGGGCGTGGAATCCAGCATTTCTTCGACGGAGAGCGTCAGATCGATGATGGGGGCATCCGCCTGGGGGTGCTGGGGCTGCTGCCCGAAGCCGCCGCCCATGCCACCGAAGCCGCCGCCCA
>JAZUKH010000057.1:0-17030 GCA_045643185.1 Myxococcota bacterium
TCGGCAACGCGTTCGTCGGCGCAGCCGGAACCGTGAACGTGCATGTCTGGGCCGCCGAGGCGTCCCTGACCGGCTTTGGCAAACGCGTTGAGTGCAGTGCCGCCGATGCAGATCGAAGCTTGTTCGGTCATGACGACCCTGTCGCAGAAAATGGGTAGGTAGCCGCCACCGGCGAGGCAGTCGCCGAAAACGGCGGCGATCTGCGGCAGGCCAGCGCGGCTGTGACGAACTTGTTGTTCGAAAATGCCGCCGGCGCCTTGTTCACCGGCGTAAGTTTGGTCCTGCGTCGGCAGAAACAAGCCCGCGCTTTCGATGAGCCAAATGATGGGCAGGCCGAGACGCTGCGCGGCTTTTTGGGCGCGAAGAATTTTTTTGGACGTTTCGGGCAGCCAGGCGCCGGCGTTGAGAGCAGGGTCGCTCGCGATCACGAGACAGTGCAGACCACAACACGTGCCGGCAACACAAAATGTGCCTGCACCGTATGGCTTTTGAGATGATTCGGGGTAGCTTGCGCCGTATTCGGCAAAAAGGCCGAGGTCGAAGCGCAATGAGCCTTCGTCCAGAACCGCGTCGATGCGTTCAAAGACGGTCAACTTATGCTGCTGACGCAGTCGCTCCATGGCGCGCGCTGAACGAATCTGACGAATTTCGCGCGCTTGTGCGTCCAGGGCTTGTTCGCGCGCCTGAATGGTGGCGCGGTCGCCCGTTGGTTTGGACGCCGGGTGGCCAATGGAAACGAGGTTGAGCATGAATGACGCGGTTTTGGAGAATTACTTTTCGATGATCAGAGCTTCACCGCGCGGGCATTGTTTTTCCTGATCCCAATACGGTGAAAGTTTACGCAGATTGTCGACGATCTTGGGCATGACGTCGAGCACGTGATCGATGTCTTCCTTGGTCGTATCGCGGCTCATCGAGAAGCGGATCGAGCCATGGACAGCGGTGAAGGGCACGTGCATAGCGCGCAGTACGTGTGACGGATCGAGTGAACCGCTCGTGCAGGCTGAGCCGGACGAGGCACAGATACCTTCGAGGTCGAGCTGGTAGAGGATGCCTTCGCCTTCGATGCAGTGGAAAGCCGCGTTGACGGTGTTGGGCAGTCGTTCGGCGCCCTGACCGTTGATCACGACATAGGGAATTTTGAGCAAACCCTGTTCGAGTCGATCACGGAGTTCAACGAGACGGGCTTCTTGATCGAACGAGGCCTGGGCGAGTTCACAGGCTTTGGCCAGAGCGACAATGTAGGGAATATTCTCGGTGCCGCCGCGGCGACCCGATTCCTGGTGACCGCCATAGAGGAATGGACGACAGGCGGCACCTTTTTTCATGTAGAGAACACCGACGCCTTTGGGCGCATGAACTTTGTGACCTGAGAAAGACAGGAAATCGACGTTGGCGAGGTCGCCAGAGAGGTCGATGGGCACCTTGCCGACGGCTTGTGTGGCGTCGGTGTGGAAAAGGATGCGGGCATCCGTCGCCTTGGTGATGTTGGCGAGCTTGGCGATCGGGAAAACGACGCCTGTCTCATTGTTGGCATACATCATGGTGACGAGCAGCGTCTCGTTGGGGCGCAGCGCTTTGACGAAGGCCTTCATATCGATCTCGCCCTTGATATTCACGCCGATGCGCGTGATCTCGTAGCCTTCGCGCTCAAGTTGTTCGCAGAGTGCGAGCACGGCAGGGTGTTCTACTTCGCTCGTAATGATGTGTTTGCGATTCGGGTTGGCCATGACGGCGCCGCGAATGGCCGTGTTGTTCGATTCGGTCGCGCAGGACGTGAAGAGGATCTCGGTACTCTGTTTGGCACCCAGAAATTTCGCAATCGTTTTGCGCGCGTCGTCAAGAGCTGCGCCAGCTAGCTTGGCGCGTTCGTACATCGAGCTCGGGTTGAAGTAGATATCGCTGAAATAGGGTCTCATCGCGTCGACGACTTCTTCGGGGACGCGGGTCGTGGCGTTGTTATCGAGATATACGCAACGTTCCATGTTTATGCCTCCTTAGACTTCGATGACGCGAAGCGAATCATCGACTTTTTCACGCAGTTTCTTTTCGATGACATAGTGGATGGTACCGGAGGCGCCGGGGCAGGTGGCGCAGGCGCCCGTGAGCGAGACGTAGACGAGGTTTTCCTTGATGTCGATGATCTCGACGTCACCGCCGTCGTCGGCGAGCATTGGTTTAATGTCTTCGACGAGCGTCTGTTCGATGCGTTTGGAGAGCTGGAACGGGCTGAGTTTGGGTTTAGATGCGTCATCCTGTTTGGCAGAAAATTCACAGGCGCCTTCACCCCAACGTTCGTCGAGCAGATCCTGAATGCCGCCGGGCGCATGCTGGCAGGCACCGCAGGCACCACCAGCTTTCAGGGCGCCAACCACGTCTTCGAGCGTGTGCAGGTTAAGTTCGACGATCTTGCGACGGATCTGGTTTTCCGTCACGTTGAAGCATTTGCAGACGAGGCGCGATTCTTCGTTTTCTTTACTTTCGAGCTTGATGCCAAGGGCTTCGAGGTCGACACCGCGTTTGGCTGCCCAGTCGGCGACAGCTGCTTCGAGGGCTTCGGCGCCCATGACCGAGCAGTGGATCTTTTGCGAAGGGAGGCCTTCGAGGAATTTTACGATGTCTTCGTTGCGGATCTTGAGCGCCTGGATCGGCGTGTATTCGCCTTGTTCGATGATCGCGCAGAGTGCTTCGCTCGATGCGATCGCGCTTGTGCAACCGAACGTTGAGTATTTGGCGGCAACGATCACGTCATCCACCGGGTTTTCGGCTTTACGAACTTTGAAGAAAAAGCGCATGGCGTCGCCACACGCGATTGAGCCGTGTTCACCAACACCGTCGGCATCCGCTATTTCGCCAAAGTGGCTTTCTTCCGCGCCGTTTACGGCATTCATAAAAAGGATTTTTGTCTTGTCACTATATTGCCAGGCCATTGCAAGCGTCCTTTCAACCAGGTTGAAGAGATAAAAAAGTATGTGGGGCAACGGGTTTGTTGGTCAAACCGCGTTTGAGCCGAAAAAAACGCGCGCCATTATACGCCAGTTTCACAAAAAGTGCCTTAACGTAATTTATGGCGCGCAATAAGTTAATCATGTGCGCGCGTTTGGCAATCAAATTTGTTTGGTTTGCCTAACAAAACGCGCGTTTCGTTTAGAGGTTATCGTCGTTATTGGGGGCGTCTGACATCAGTGCGTCGAGTGCGTTGGGACTGGGCGTGTCTGACTGCGACGGTGGCACGTAAATCGGTGCCGCGACGACCTCGATGACGGTGCCGCGCCGCAAAAGCAGGTTGCCCTTGCTTCCGCGTTTACCGCCCAAAAAGCGTTTAGCACAGATGACCATTTCTCGCTGGTCGGAGAGTTTGACGCGCACGCCGTCGTCGGGAGACTCAACGACCGCGAAGCCAACGAGCTTGGTGCCAGGGTCGAGCGTGACGCCTCGGTAACCTTTGCCAGCCGTCTTGAGCGTATCCAGATCTTCGAGCGGAAAGACGTTGGCGCGCGTGTTTGTGCCGATCAGTGAGACGTAGCCCGCGCCTCGGGCCAGCGTGACGCCGATGATCGCGTCGCCTTCGTTTAGGCGCGCATACAGACGGCCGGCGGCCGTCGAGACTTTGGTGAACGGCTCGACCGGAATACGGATGAGCTGAGCGTTTTCAGTCGCGGCGACGACGCACAGTGGCTCTTCGTCCAGGTCGACCATGTCGAACAAGGTTTTGGGTTTCGTCTCGGGTTTGGGCGGTGCCAGCGTCTTGTCGTCAGCGATCATGGCGCCGATGATGCTTTCTCCGTCCTCGAATTTGAACATCGTGGCCATGGGCGTGCCATAGCCGACCGATTTGGATGCGGGCACGTTGCTGAGAAGCGTCGTGTAGACCTTGCCTTTGGACGAAAAGAGCATGAGCGGTGATCGCGTTGAACCTTGGAGCACGAAATTGACGGCGTCATTTTCTTTGACCGAAACCTTGGAAACGTCAGAAAATGACTTTTGACGTTTGATCATGCCGGATCTGGTGATCACGATGTAGCAGTTTTCGTCGAGGATGAAGGCTTCGGGGGCGTAGTTGTCTTCAAAACGGATGCCGCCGAACTCGGTTCGGCGCGGATCGTCGACCTCCTGAAGCACCTGTTCCAGATCTGTCGCGACTTCGCGCCAGATCTTGCTGTCACTCGCTAAAATTGCGTCGATGTGGTTCGCTTCCTTCTGTTTGGCGCTCTGTTCGGCCAGAAGCTTGTCGACTTCGAGTTTGGCGATGCGGTAGAGGCGCATCAGCAGAATGGCTTCGGCCTGAACTTCGTCGAGATCAAAACGCGCACACAACTTTTTGGAGGCATCGTCCTTGTCTTCCGCGTTTTTTATGATCTCAATGGCTTCTTCAAGGTTGTTGTAGAGCTTGATGAAGCCTTCGAGAATGTGCAGGCGTTCGCGCAGCTGGGTGAGTTTCCAGCGCAGGCGTTTGGTGACGACTTCGAAGCGGAAATCGATGAAGTGACGAAGGATCTCAAGCAGGCTGAGGCGTTTGGGACGATAGGTGCCTGGTTTGTCGCCCGGAACGAGACACGTCAGATTGACGTCGAAACGACGCTGCATGATCGTGTTTTTGAACAGGTAGGCCATGATGGCGTCGGTGTCGGCGCCTGGCCGCGGTTCGAGCACGAGACGCATGTCGGCTGCGGATTCATCGACGCAGTCAACGAGCAGCGGCAGTTTGTTCGAATCGATCAGATCGCGGATCGAGCTGAAAAGCGTGTTTCGGTTCAACGTGGTCGAAACGAATGGCATGCTCGTCAGAATGATGCGTTTACGCTTGCCGTCATCTTCGATCTGATAGTTGCCTTGGACGAGAATGGCACCCTGACCGGTCGCATAGACTTTACGAATGTCTTCGCGCGGCGTGAGGATCTTGCCGCCCAGCGGAAAGTCTGGCCCGGGAAGGATGTCCATGACCTGGTCGAGCGTGATGGCCGGGTCTTTGATCATAGCCAGACAGGCTTTGAGGCATTCACTCAGGTTGTGGGGAGGAATGTTGGTTGCCATGCCGACGGCGATGCCGTTCGAACCATTGCACAAAAGCGACGGAATGGCTGTCGGCAGCACGCTCGGTTCCTTGAACGTGCCTGAGTAGTTTGGGCGAAAATCGATGATGTGCTCATCAAGATCGTCGAGCATTTTGGCTGCGATCGGTTGGAGGCGTGCCTCGGTGTAACGATAGGCAGCCGCTTTGTCGCCGTCGGGGGATCCAAAGTTGCCCTGGCCATCCACGAGCGGATAACGCATCATAAAAGGCTGGGCCATGTGTACCATGGCGTCATAGATCGAGCTGTCGCCGTGCGGGTGATAGCGTCCCATGACTTGACCGACGATCTGAGCGCTTTTTTGGAACTTCGCTTCGTGCGTGAGCTTCATTTCGTGCATGCCGTAAAGGATGCGGCGCTGGACCGGCTTGAGGCCGTCGCGCACATCGGGGAGCGCACGCGTCGTGATGACGCTCAGGGCGTAGTTCAGGTAACGAGCCTGTGCTGTTTCGTAAAGTGAAACGGTCTGGATGTCGGCCGTTTCGATCATCGTCGTCGTTTTTTTAGCCATTGTCGCGATTCCTGCGTTTATTTTCGTCCACCGTGGACGGTTTTGCTATACAAAAATTCTCTAAACAAAACAAGTGAACAAACCGTGCGTATTGTTTTTGTATTACAGCTGTAACTTTTTCGCAGCTGGTTTTGGGCCCCGCCAGGCGAGGGGGTAGCGGCGTATTGGCGAAGCCAATAGCCGCGTAGGGGGAGACTTCCCCCCACCAGAAAAGCGAAAACGGTTTGAGTGAAGGGTTGCGTTTAGACAAAAAAAAGCCTCTGCGATTGCAGAGGCTTTGAAGCGAGTTACGGGACTCGGACCCGCGACATCCAGCTTGGGAAGCTAGCGCTCTACCAACTGAGCCAAACTCGCCCAACAGACTTATTTAGTCTGTTAGATCAACTTGCGTTGACGGGGTGCGTTTTTAGAACGCGAACACGGGATTGTCAATAAAAATGTGTTAGGGCACACATTCGAGTGAGTAACCCTCGTCTTCCTTGAGGCTTGAAAAGATCAGGAAGGTTTCCTGACGATCGAGGCCTGGGAGTTTCGAGAGCGTGTTTTTGATGAGTTCGCTGAGGTGATCAATGTCACGCAGAACGATGTGCAGGACGTAATCGTAACGGCCTGTGATGTGATACGCGACTTTGACTTCTGGGATCTGTGCGACGCGTTGTTCGAACTGATCGATGGACTGGATCTGATGCTGGCTCAGGTTGATCATGACGAGTGCCTGAACCGTGTAGCCGATGGCTTTTGGGTTGATCACCGCGCGGTAGGACGTGATGATGCCTTTTTCTTTGAGTTTGTTCACACGATTGAGCATGGAGCTTTCGGCCAGCTCATTCATGTTGGCGAGTTCTTTGTTGCTGATATCGGCACGTCGCTGGAGCGTTTCAAGAATGCTTTTATCTAATGGATGCATATATCCTCCCAAACTAATGTGGCGGGAACACGTCACCACAACATCTATAACAACATTATATATATGGAGTTAGGGATAGCCGTTTTGAGCGGCGGAAGTGGCGTCGAATTTTTTTCGGCACCGGACGGGCGCGGGCTTTTACGCGTAAACGTAAAAATTCGCAAGGAATATTTGGCAGAAAATGCCAAAATTTGCTCAGTATTCTGAATTGAATTCGAGAATTCACAGGTTTTCTGTTCAGAAATAGATTTTCTGGGAAGAAACTGAGAAAAAGCAAATTTTTTCATAGAAACACAAAGCATGAGCATTATAGAACAAAACCGAAAAAAATCGGCAAATATTTGCATAAAATTCGCTTATTTTTTGTATCAAAATATAGCGAAACACAAAGTGTGAAACGTGTCAGTATTTTGGTTGAAAACGAGTCAACTACATGTGGCAGATTGTGTGCAAGTCGTTGATTTATCTCGATTTGCTTGTCTTTTAGGGTTGAACAGGCTAGACTGGATTTTTGCAGGTTTTATCCTGAGATCCATCATCGACAATCGAAACGAGAGAGGAACGATGAACAAGATTCGATGTACAATCAATGACAAGCCCTACGAGATCGAAGGGGTTTCGCCGCTCAAATCGCTTTTGCATTATTTGCGGGAGGATCTTCACCTGACGGGGACGAAAGAAGGCTGCAACGAAGGCGACTGTGGAGCCTGCACGGTCGTGTTTCGCGACGCGTCGGCGAAGCCGGAACCGCGTTATCGCGCGGTGAATTCGTGTCTTTTGCTGCTTCCGATGATCCACGGCAAAGAGATCTATACGATTGAAGGGCTGGCGAAAGGTGACAAACGGCACGCGGTTCAGGATTCGATCATGAATCATTATGCATCGCAGTGTGGTTATTGCACGCCGGGTGTGGCGATGAGCCTTTTTGAGGCTAACTATCGTCACGACATGAAGCAGCCGTGGCAGTTCACGGAGCAGATGGCGGGCAACCTTTGTCGTTGTACGGGCTATCGTCCGATCATGGAATGTGTTCACGAACTGGCTGGCAAAGGCAACGACGAATTTGCGGACAAGTTGAACAGCCCGGTGGAAAGCATTTCGACGCTCGATTACGAAGCCGATGGTGTGCGTTTTTACGTGCCGACGACGCTCGACGAAGCGTGTGATTTCAAGTCGTCGCATCGCGACTGTGTGATCGTTTCGGGCGGCACGGACGTGGGCGTGATCGTGAACAAGCACGCGCGCAAAGCCCCGATCTACATGAGTTTGATCAACGTTCCCGAGCTTCGCGACATCACGATCGACGAACAAGGTCTTCACATTGGTGGCATGGCTCGCCTTGCCAATCTGGAAGCGCTCTGTCAGGATCAATATGTGCCGTTTGGCCGCATTCTGCGCTACTTTGCGTCGCACCAGATCAAGCAGGTGGCGACCGTGGCCGGCTCGGTTGGCGGCGCTTCGCCGGTTGGCGACTTCGCGCCGGTCCTCATGGCTTTGAACGCCAAAGTCCGTCTCGCTTCGTCGCGCGGCATTCGCAGCATTTCGTTGAGCGAATTCATTCTGGGCTACCGCAAGACTGCGCTTGAATCCGACGAATTCATTTATGCGTTCGATGTTCCGCCCATTCCCAAAAACGCCCGTTGTGCGTCTTACAAGGTCTCAAAACGCCTTGAACTCGACATCAGCAGCGTTTCCGGAACCTGCTATGTCGAAACGGACGAGAACAACATCGTCACCGTTGCCCGACTCGCTTTTGGCGGCGTCGCCGCCGTTGCTGGTGCCCGTGCCAAACTCGCTGAAGCCTCCCTCATCGGTAAAGCCTGGAACGAAGAAAACGTCGAGGCAGCCGCTCAGAAGATCGCCGAAGACTTCGATCCCATCAGCGATTTCCGCGCCAGTGCGTGGTATCGTAAAACCGTCGCTTGCAACATCCTTCGCGGGTTCTATCAGGAAACGCTCGAAAATTACGTTCCCGCCCGCATGTACCGTCCCACTTCCACGATTCAGCTGGAGCAGTAATCATGAAAGAATCCTATCGTACCAGTCCACTTCATGAAAATGCCGTTCACGAAAGCGCGTGGAAACACGTGACCGGTCGTGCGCAGTTTATTAATGATATGACGATGCCGAAAGACTGCCTCGTCAGCAAGATCATTCCGTCGCCCGTCGCCCACGGCATCATTCGCAACATCGACACGACGGAAGCGCTCAAAGTGCCCGGCGTCGTCGCCGTCATCACCGCCAAAGACATTCCCGGCGTCAACGACGCTTCTTCCTGGGCGCATGACGAAGAACTGCTCGCTTCGAAAGAAGTCAACTGCATCGGTCAGAATGTCGCCCTCGTCGTGGGTGAGAGCTACGAAGCCTGCGAACTTGGCGCCGCCAAAGTAAAGATCGACATCGATCCGCGCGAAGCGATCATCGATATTCGCGAAGCGATCGCGAAAAACAGCATGCATCCCGGCACGCACATCATCGCGCGCGGTGACCTGGAAGACGCCTGGAAAAAGGCTGATTTCATCTTCGAAGGCGAAGTCGAATCGCCGGGACAGGAACATTGGTATCTTGAGACGCACGTCGCTCAGGCTGAAGTCAACGAAGATAACGACGTCGTCGTCTATTCGTCGACGCAGTGCCCGACCGGCGTCCAGACCAAGTGCGCCGAGATCCTCGGTATCGATTCCAGCCGCGTCGTGTGCATCATGCCGCGTATGGGCGGAGGATTTGGCGGCAAGGAAACGCAGGGTTCCCAGTACGGTGGGCTCGCGGCTTTGGCCGCGTGGGTCACGCGTCGCCCTGTTCGCGTCTGGGTCAATCGCGACGAAGACATGGCCATGTCCGGCAAACGTCATCCGTTCTATTCGACCTACAAAGCCGCTTTTGCCAACGACGGTCACATTCTCGGCCTCAAAGTCGTGACCTATGCCAACGCAGGCTGGGCGCAGGACCTCTCGATGTGCATCCTCGACCGTTGCCTGTTCCACCTCGACGGCACCTACTACATTCCTGCGCTTCACTTTGAAGGCTCGTGCGCACGCACGAACCTGCCGTCAAATACGGCATTCCGTGGGTTCGGCGGCCCCCAGGGCTTCATGGTGACAGAAACTGTGATGAACCGCGCCGCGCGTCATCTCGGCATGGATCCGCTTGACGTCCGTACGATCAACTATTACGGCAATGAGTTCCCACGCAACATGATGCAGTACGAGACGCCGCTTCGTGACTTCCGTGTGCCGCGCATGACCGACGCCATCGTTAAATCCGCCCGTTATCGCGAACGCAAAGCTGAGATCGACGCCTTCAACGCCAAAAGCCGCTTCGTCAAACGCGGTATCGGTTTCCAGGCCGTCAAATTCGGTATTTCGTTCACGAACACGATGCTGAATCAGGCCGGTGCGCTCGTTCTCGTGTATGCGGATGGTTCCGTGGCAGTCAATCACGGCGGTTCCGAAATGGGTCAGGGCCTCAACACCAAGATGATCACGATTGCTGCACACGATCTGGGCATCAAACCCGAACGCATTCGTCTGATGAGTACGCGTACTGACAAAGTGCCCAACACGTCAGCCACGGCGGCGTCGTCCGGTACCGACCTGAACGGCGCTGCCGTCAAGAATGCCTGCGATCAGATCCGTCATCGCCTCGAAGTCGTTGCCGCCAAACACCTTGGCATCGACGAAGTCAAAGCCACCGAGATCATTTTTGATAACGGCCTCGTCAAAGCCCCCGGCAAAGATGCGGTCGCCATCGAAAAAGTCATTGGCTGGGCCTACGCCGACCGCGTTCAGCTTTCGGCGTCCGGTTATTATGCCACGCCGGATATCGGTTATGATGTCAACTTGGGCCGCGGCAAACCGTTCGCTTACTATTCCTATGGCGTTTGTGTCCTTGAGATCGAAATGAACACGCTCACCGGTGAATACAAGCTCGTCGATGTTGAAGCCGTCCACGACGTGGGCGATGCCATCATTCCGAGCATCGATCGCGGTCAGGTCGAAGGCGCCTTCGCTCAGGGCTATGGCTGGTTGTCCTGCGAGGAACTCGTTTGGGGCAATGATGGTTCCCTCAAGACGCATAGCCCCGCGACCTACAAGATCCCGACCTATGGCACCATCCCCGATCCGGAGCATTTCCGCGTCTCGTTGCTCGAAAATGCCACGGCCGAAGCCATTCACGGGTCCAAAGCCGTCGGCGAACCGCCTTTCGTACTCGCCGTCGCGCTCGTTCAGGCCCTTGAACATGCCATTTGCGCTACGGCACGCGACAAAAAACGCGATCCTAAGATCCATTGGCCGGCCACGCCGGAATCCGTGCTTCGCGCGCTTTATGACATGAATGCTTAATCACCGTATCGGCTTTTTGTAAGCTTTTACGCGTTCATCGCTAAGGCGGGGAATTCGTTCCCCGTCTTTTTTTGGTTTTTAGTGTTTTGGGGGGAAGTGTCCCCCCACGCCGCTATCTTTTTTGAGCGCCGTGCGTTCCGCCCGACGTTCAAAAAAAATACGCGTCGCCCCCCTCATTTTGGGTTATTGTGCCCAACTTCACTTTCGACGCTGATCACGAAGGCGTCGTCCCTGGTATAACGATGGAGAGAGAAAAATTCGGTTCCCGAATAGGGTTCATTTTTGTGGCCGCCGGTTGCGCCGTCGGACTCGGTAACGTTTGGAAATTCCCCTATTTGTGCGGACAAAATGGTGGCGCTGCGTTTATCGTCATCTACTTGCTTTGTTTGGTTCTGTTGGCGTTGCCCATCCTTGTTGGTGAGATCGCCATTGGCCGCGCCAGTCAAAAGAGCATAGCCAAGGCATTTCAGGTTTTGGAACCCAAAGGCACGCGTTGGCATCTGACCAGTTACATGTGCATGGCCGGCACCTACGTCCTCATGATGTTCTATACGGGCGTCTGTGGTTGGATGCTGCTTTATTTTATGAAATACGTTTTTGGCGATTTTTCGGCGCCCAATATGACGAGTGATGTGATCGCCAGTCAGTTTACCGGGATGCTCGCGTCGCCGGTGCCCATGATCCTGGCTACGATCATCGTCATTCTGGCTGCGTTTTCCGTGTGTTCGCTTGGCGTGCAAAAAGGGGTTGAGAAGGTCACCAAATGGATGATGGGCGGTCTGTTGGTACTGATCGTTGCTTTGGCGATCAACTCCGTCATGCTGCCGGGTGCCGAAAAAGGCGTTGAATTCTACTTGGTGCCAAATTTCGACACGCTGATGGAACGCGGTGTCGGTAAAGTGCTTTTCGATGCCATGTCGCAGGCGTTTTTCACGCTCAGTATCGGCATTGGCGCCATGGCCATTTTTGGCAGTTACCTGGACAAAAAGCGGTCACTGGCTGGAGAAGGCATGATGATCACGATCCTTGACACCATCGTTGCGGTGCTTGCCGGTCTCATTATCATTCCTGCCTGTTTTGCTTTTGATATTGAGCCGGGAGCCGGTCCGTCGCTCGTTTTCATCACGATGCCTAACGTTTTTTATCAGATGCCTGGCGGCACCATCTGGGGTGCGCTTTTCTTTCTGTTTCTTGTGTTTGCGGCATTGAGCACGGTCATAGCGGTTTTTGAGAACATCATTGCCGATGTCGTTGAGCTGTTTGGCGTGACGCGCAAGAAAGCCATTGGCGTCAACATCATCGTTTTGTCCTTGACGTCGATACCGTGCATTTTGGGCTTTAATCTCTGGTCCGGTTTTGAACCGCTCGGTCCGGGTTCAAATGTGTTGGATCTCGAAGATTTTCTCGTCTCAAATAACTTTTTGCCGCTCGGTGCGCTTTTGTTCCTGATGTTTTGTACACGCAAAAATGGTTGGGATTGGACCAAATTTGTGGATGAAGCGAATCAGGGCGAAGGTTTGAAGGTACCATGTAGTATTCGTGGATTTTTGAACTACGTGGCGCCGTCACTGGTCATCATCATTTATTTAAAGGGCTATTACGACAAATTCATCGAGCTTGGAACTGGCTATCTCGTGTGTTGGATGTTGGTTGCCGTGCTGTTTTTGGGTGTTGTGGCCTATATTTCGTTCAGTCGACCGAAACCCACGGCGTCGTTGCCTAAAGACGAGGCATGATAGTCGCTGAACATGTGACATACGGCGCGATTCTTCATGATGTCAGCGTCGAATTTGGTTCTGGGCGTTGGACCCACGTTCTTGGTCCAAACGGAGCGGGCAAATCGACGCTGTTAAAGGTCATGGCGAGTTTGTTGGTGCCGGCGTCTGGCCAGGTGAAGGTCGAAGACGAGGATGTACGGGCTTTGAGCGTGACGGCACGGGCCCAAACAGTTGCGTACGTGCCGCAGCGTTTGGAAGCCGTACCCGAGTTAACGGTGCGCGACTTTGTGATGCAGGGCGCGTTTGCGTGTATGGACGCACGCCTTCAAGCACAGCGCGCGACGGCGGCCATGGCGCATGTGGGGCTGACCGAGTTTTCGGAACGGCGTTTGTCGACGCTTTCTGGCGGTGAATTGCAAAAAGCGATGATTGCGGGTGCCATAGCGCAGTCTGCGCCCGTCATTTTGTTGGATGAACCGACGTCTGCGCTCGACCTGGCGCAATCGGAGCGCATCAACGGCGTTTTGCGGTCGCTCGCGGCGAGTGGTTTGACGATCGTCACGGTGACACACGACATTCGTCAGGCGGCGCGCACGGCTGACGCGGTCGTACTGCTCAACCAGGGGCGCGTGGCTTGGCAGGGGGCTGGTTTTCCGCCCAGTTCGGTGTTGTCGGACGTCTATGGCGTGGCACCGACGGCGTTTGCGTCGCTCGTCGAGCATAGTTCGTCTGTGGAACCCGTGTTGGCGCCGCCGACGCGTGGAGAAACTCAGACCATGCCGCAAGCCGCGTCGAGACAGTTTTTGGTTTGGGGCGCCGTGGCCGTTGCGGCCTTGGTGCTCATCGCGCCGTTTGTGGGTGCCAACTTCGTTAACCCGTTTAACCTTTCGTCGACCGATGCCACGATCTTGATGTCGTTGCGTGTGCCACGCGTGATCTGGGGCGCCGTGAGCGGCGCGACGTTGGCCGTCGTTGGCGCGTCACTTCAGGCGATGCTTCAAAACCCACTTGCGACGCCCTACACGTTGGGGTTGGCGTCGGGCGCGTCGTTGGGTGCCATGATCGCGATCAGCGTGGGCTGGACGAGCTTGTGGATCTTGCCCGTCGCTTCGTTTTTGGGCGCGGGGGTGACGATGAGCGCCGTTTTGGCCATGACTGCGCACTTTGGGTTCAAAAATCCAGCCTTTTGTTTGCTCGCTGGTGTCGCAGCGTCGATGTTCTGTAGTGCGTTGAGCCTGGTATTTCAGGCATTGGCAACGCCGTTGACCGCGCAACAGATGATGCGCTGGCAAATGGGGGGATTGGATGTCGTTGGTTATTCGACGATGGCGCTCGTGCCGATGATCGCGTTTTGCTGCGTGGGCTTGTTTGGTCAGGCTCGTGCGCTGAACCTCATCTCGGTCGACACATCGCTCGCTCAGACGCGCGGCGTGTCCGTCGAACGCACTCGCCGAACGACGTTCGTGCTGGCTAGTCTGGCGACGGCGCTCGTCGTCGCGGTCTGCGGGCCGATCAGCTTCGTTGGGCTGCTCATTCCGATGTGGCTCAGACAACGTTTGGGCGCGGATCTTCGATGCCTCGTGCCGCTTTGTGCGCTCATGGGCGCGATGTTTATTCTGATTTCGGACATGGTCGCGCGACTCGTCGAAACGACGGCGTACGTGCCCGTCGGTGTGGTCGTGGCAATCCTTGGTGTGCCGGCTGTTTTGGGACTGGTGAGTGGTCATGCAAGGACTTGATTGACCGAGCGCGTTCCACACGGCCGAGAAAAGAGCGCTCAGAGTTGCAAGGGGGCTGGGAGAGACGTGCTGTTCGCGCGCCCCAAGCTCAGCCTGCTTGCCTTCGGCTTCGCGACGGCTGAGATTTTGAATTTCTGACCAGACGATACATCCTCGGCTGATTGGCAGCCAGCAATCATACATTGACCGGACCTTATTTGCTTGAAATATGGGTTTATTGTATAATTTGCGGTTTGTACGGCATGATGCTGTTTTAACTTGGCTGATTTTAGCATTTGAGGAGCAAAAAAAGATGTTCAAACGTTTTGGTTGGTTGGCTGTTAGTGCGCTTTGTGCAGCAAGTGTCATGACTGCCTGTGACGAAGATTCCGAAGAAATTACGATCGTCGCCGATACGATTGATTGTAACACCGATGGCACGAGCCTCGGCGTGATCAAGAATGACCTTTTTAGTGCTGTCGCAGACGTGAATGACGCAGCTCACTCCAAAGGTTCCTGCAAAAAAGACGAATTTTGCGTCACATTGCTCGATTCTGACCAAAAAGCCTGTAGTGCTTACGATCAGAATTTCCTTATGTGTAGTGGAAAAAAAGTTGATGCTTCGCAGGATTCAAAACACTGCGGTAAATGTCAGAATGCTTGCGGCGATGGTGTAGATTGCGTCAATGGTAAATGTCAGACACCGAAATGCGCTTCGTCGGGAAGTTTCATTGCGAGTGACGACGAATCGCCTTGTTGCGATAAGGCTGCCAGTCGTTACGTCTACTGGCTTGGCAAGTCAGATTGCCAGAGCGAAAACTTCAAAGCTCAGAAGGCTGGCGAAAATCCGTACACGAATGCGTTGTGTTTGACGGACGAGATGCTCAGCAGCCTTTATTCGGCAGAGATCGGTTGTTTCGTTAAATACGATGCGATCTCTCACATGAGCGATTCAGAATCCTGTGGACTGAACGAGAATTTCAAGAAATGCGAATTAATTCGTAAACAGACTAGCCCCGAGGCCAAGGAAGAGAACCTCGCCGTTTGTGATACCGGTCGTTGTTGCATTTCCAATGACATCGTAGTGTCGGAAAATTCTCCGAAAGCCATGTGTTCGGTTGAAGGCTATGATGATAAAGAAACGTTTGATGCCAATATTTGCTGTTCCGGCATTGCCAAATACGAATCGCACAATGGTGGTGGTCATAACATCACGTGTGTGTCCGATCGCGAATATTGTAAGACCATGTGCGGCAGCGATGATTGCGAACAGAAAGCGAGCGTCGGTACGACGGGCACGTGCAAGATGTATTTAGCAGACCAGACGAAGTAATTGTTTTGGCTTTTTGTCATTCGATAACGTTTTGAGCAGGTCAAGGCCTGCAGCGTACTGAGGGATTGACTTTGGATCTCGAGAAGTGTTTGTCGATCGCGCGTGAGGGCGCGAAGCTTGCGGCGGATAACCTCAAGCGACTTTGGGATGTTCCGCGTTGTGTTTCAATCAAAGGCGATGAATCGCTTTTGACCCAGATCGATGCCGAGAATGAACGGATCTTGACCGAGTTTTTTGCCGAACAAACGCCGGATTTCGGTTTTTTAGGCGAAGAAACGGGCATTCATGAAGCGAAGCAGAGTGATGCGCCGTATTGGTACGTTGATCCGGTGGATGGCACGTCGAACATGGTGCATCGATTTCCGTGGGCATGCGTGTCGATCGGTCTGGTCGTCAAAGGCGAGCCGGTCGTTGGCGTTGTGAACAACCCGATTCAGGGGCATGAATTCTATGGTGCGAAAGGGCTTGGTGCGTATTTGAACGGCGAGCGTCTTCACGTGGCACAGAATAACGAGTTTGCGCGTGCGTTGCTGGCGACAGGTTTTCCCGTTGGTCCGCACACGGGCACGACGTTTCCCAATGTGCACAACTTTGAACGCGTTTCATTGGCATGCCACTCAGTTCGGCGTCCTGGCTCGGCGGCACTCGATCTGTGTGCCGTCGCGTGCGGCTGGCTCGACGGGTTTTGGGAGATCAACCTGAAGCCGTGGGACACGGCGGCTGGCACCTTGCTGGTGCGTGAAGCCGGCGGCACCGTCACCGGGTTTGAGGGCGACGCCTATGACCCGCATGACCGTTATATTATCGCGACCAACACGATCTTTCATGACACTTTGTCGTCGTTGGTCCGTAAGGACGGTTAATTCGTATTCTAACAACTCGCGCGCTTCGGCGCGCGGGTAAGCATGGGGGCGACGTTGGTGGTGTATAAGGGCTTTCACCGCCCCCATACTCTCTCGTCCAAATTATGCATAGCATTATCATTTGCAATTGTTCTTAATGACGTGGAGAAGTATATGAATAATCATATCTTGCATTCTTGTACCTCATTATGTTGTTTTGTTCGTTTATACTTCTGCGCAGGATGATTTGGCCTATCAGGATACATGCGCTCTAAAAGTCCCTTTGAAACCATTTCGGGAATGATCTTGTTCTTTAGATAATTCTCACCTTTTGTTGTTAGATTTGCTATTTCTGAAAGACATTGCCAATTCTCGCAATGTTCAAGAACCTGCTGATACAATTCAGACCGTTTCAGTCTTCTTTTGTGCGAACTGTCAACCTTAGCAGAGCTGTCAACCTTAGTAGAGCTGTCAACCTTAGCAGAACTGTCAACCTTAGCAGAACTGTCAACCTTAGCAGAACTGTCAACCTTAGCAGAACTGTCAACCTTAGCAGAACTGTCAACCTTAGCAGAACTGTCAACCT
>JAZUKH010000058.1:0-13315 GCA_045643185.1 Myxococcota bacterium
GGGGTAGCGGCGTATTTCGTATTTCTGTAGAGACGCGTGGTCCACACGTCTCTGACGCGTGGTCCACACGTCTCTACGAAAATACGAAATAGTCGCGTAGGGGGAGACCTCCCCCTCCCCAAAACCAAAATGCCGTAACAAGTCCCACATAAATCACTCAAATTCGCTCCAAATAGGCGACATTTGAATTCGCAGCGCTACACCGTTATAATATTATGCCTTCCTTTTTTTGGGAAAATTCAATCAAGGAGTCTATCAGCATGAAAAAATATCAATTCGCAATTTTGGTCGCATGTATGTCAGCGGGATGCTTGACATTTGGTTGCAAAGACGATGATTTTTCTGGCGTCGCGAGCCATGTAAACGAGATGATGCGCCGTTGCGAAGGCGACGTGCTTCAGCAATTTTCTGAGGGCGAATGGTCAGACATCGAAACGTGCGTGAGCCCCAAAAAATGCCAGCTATTGGAGATCGGCACGTACGCGTGTTCAACGAATGGCGTTGATATCAACACAAAACCTGTGGTCTGCAAAGCCGGTGTAAAAGTCTGCCAACCTGACCGCAAGTCGTTCTCGACCTGTAGCGCAGACGGAACGGAAGACGTGTTGACTGTCTGCGGCGAGGGTGAATACTGCAACAACGACACAGTAAGCTGCGAAAGCCAGTCGGCCATCGTCGACAAGATCATCGAGGAGATCGGTCAGGACACGTGTGAAGCCGACGAGACGATCTGCAGCAACAACGCGCTCATCAAATGCGGCAGCGATGGCAAATGGGATCGCTCATCGGTCAAGATCTGTAACGAACACGAGGAATGCCTCGCCGATGGCCTCGACGACTGCTTCTGCGACGCAGGCGCGGCGCACTGCTATGGCAATGTGCTCGTCGAATGTGGCGAAGATTACCTGTTCCACGAGGAAGACGGCCTGGATTGCGGCGACGACTATATCTGCGATGCCAAAGCCAAAGACTGCGTCGAAGAAAAAGCCCCAGAATGCGCGCCGACCGCCGTCGAATGCATGTCGAACACGAGCTATCGCGTCTGCAACGAACGCGGTTTTTGGGATGACGCGGTGTTCTGTAAGGCAAACGAAGCGTGCAGCGCAGGTGCCTGCATTCCGACCTCGACGCCGGGTGTCGACCCCGATCCCATCACCAAAGAATGCGAACCGGGTGAAAAGAAATGCTTTGGCAGCACGACCTACGCGGTGTGCGACGACGACGGTTTCTTCACCAGTTCCAAGCGCTGTAGCCGTATCGGTCAAACCTGCATCGACGGCGAGTGCGAAGGTGGCATCGACCCCGAAACGGGCGAAGAATTGTGCAAAACCGGTCAGTCAGTCTGCATCGGCAACTTCTACAAAACGTGCAAGGCCGGTGAGTGGAGCGAAGCCACGTCGTGCGGCGACCAGACCTGCGAAAACGGCGCGTGCGTGACCAAAACCTCCCCCGACACAGGCAAAGACTGCAAGATCGGCGAGCGTAAATGCGCAGACGGCGGTTACCTGATCTGCACGTCCGAAAGCAAATGGAGCACCGTGCAGAGCTGCGGCGACGGCAACACCTGCCGCGACCTCGACGGCTCCTGCGTGGCCGACGTCACAACGACCGAATGCGTCGGCGGTCAGAAACGCTGCATCAACGATTCTTACTACTCAGTCTGCAAAAACGGCGTGTTTACGGGCTCTCAACAGTGCAACAGCCGCAAACTGAAATGCTACAACGGCGAATGCCTAACGTGTGAACCGGGCAGCACGTCATGCAATAACAACAAAGTGAGAACGTGCAAAGCCGACGGTTCTGGCTACGACGAAACATCCTGTGACCACGGTTGCAGCAACGGCGCCTGCATCGTCTGCAATGACAACGAATTCCAGTGCAATGACAAAGCCGAGTTCCAGCATTGTGTGTCTGGTCAGTGGTCGACGCTCGTCGCATGCGACGCCGCCGCCTGCTCGGCTTCAGGCACACTGGGCTGCACCTGCACCGTTGGCGCACAAAAATGCGACGCCGATGGCAACATCCTCGAGTGTAAAACGCTCAACGTCGGTTCTGGCCGTAACGCCAAGTCATACCAAGCCTGGCAGATCGTCTCAGCTTGTGGCAGCGCCTCAGCTTGCGTCGAAGCCAACAACGCCGTTTCGTGCAGCTGCAACGACGGCGACAAACGCTGTGCCAGCGATGGCGTCCAGACCTGCCAAGGCGGCATCTGGAAAACCACCGAAGTTTGCGACAGCACCATGACCTGCGATGACACCACCAAGACCTGTCGATGCGAAGAAGGCACCTACAAGTGCAACGACACCGTCACAACGGGCACCGGTCGCGCCGTCTGCAAAAATGGAGCCTGGGATAACAGCGCCAAATGCGGCAATAACACAGCCTGTAACGCAGCCGTCGGCGGCGCCTGCATCGCCACGATGTGCAAAACCATCAATACCGACGAGATCAACAAGATCCTCAAACAAAACAGAATCGACATCTCGATCGAAAATACCGGTATCCGTTGCGATGGCGCCAACCTGCTCGACTGCACAAACGGCATCTACTCGGTCAAAAAGACCTGTACGTCGGGCTGCACGGCACTCGGCGAAATCGCAGTCTGCATGAATAACGCGCAACTGGACGACTTCAAAGACACCCTGACCTGCAACATCATCAGTCAGAACAAGACGCGCTGCGGTGCCAACAACACCTCCATCGATAAATGCACCAAGACCGGTATCCTGAAATTCGAATTCCAGAATGAGTCCTGCGAAGCCGGCCAGGTCTGCGTCGAAAAATCCGGTTCAGCCTCTTGCCAGCCCAAGGTCTGCGTCTCAGCCGAGCTCGTCTGCGACGGCACCAAGGTCAAACAATGCCGAAACAACGAACTAAAAGACCTTGCCGATTGCGCAGATATGGGCATGACGTGCGCGAATGGCGCTTGCGTGAAATAACAACGCCGATCGCGACGAACGGCGCCAATGCGTCATTCAATCATTTTGAGGGGGCATCGCCCCCTGCGCGGCTATTTGGCGGAGATCCGCCAAATACGCCGCTACCCCCGTGCGGGGCTCTGCCCCGCAACGCCCCGTTTCGACATGATTTAACGATCTCTTAGCCAGCGTGTCGAACGAGTTGATTTCGATTCTGAGCCTGAGCAACAGCCGCGGCAGCGTTGGCCGACTGTTGCGCGCGATCAAGACCAAGTTTAGCGCGTAACTTTTCGACACAAAGTGAAATTTCTTCGGACGGAGCCAGAGCCTCAGCGTGTTCATAAGCACGCAGTGCGTGGCGGATCAACCCTTGTTTTTGGGTCATACGATACTGTTCGAGGTAGGTATTGGCAAGGTAGATCCATGACTCATCGTCATAAGGATTAAGCTGCGTCACTTCGTTGAGGTGACGCACGGCCTGGTCGAGTGACTGAGGCGTCGTCGGGCGAATGAGCGCATACGAAATGCCGAGATTGGCCTGAACGGATTTGATCGCATCATAGGCTTCGATGACACGAAGCATGCTCAACGAAGCTTCAAAGCAACGAATGGCTTCTTCGTCATACTCGAGCGCACGATTCGTCATGCCCATGAGGTTGAACGCCTGAGCCGCCAATAGTTTGGAAAAACGCGGATCGTGCTGAACGCGCGCAAACAGGTCGTTCAGCAATGGCCCCAACACGCGCAAAACCGTGTCGGTATCGCCCAGATCGTAAGCTTCGTGCGCATAATCAAGAAGCTGCGTAAAGAACTGTTCAGGCATGCGCAATACGTCAATGCGCGACGGCACAAAATTGTTCACGTCTTCGACGTAATTCACGAACGTGTTATCCGCCTGACGAATAAAGATATTCGTCTTGGCTATGTTAAAACGACGTCGAATCGCATTGATGTGCTTAAGATTTTCGACTGGCACATCGTCAGTATTGGCCAAAATAAAGAATACGACCTTATTTTGAATCAACGCTTCATAATCATCAAGCGCTTTGTCGAGTGCCTGAATGGGCGCTTCAAGAGGCTCAAAAATACACACGGCTTTTTCGCCAATGTTCTGCGCAATGGCACCGTGCGAAAACGTCGCACTTTGGCGCCTCATCTCGATCGCGTTGCGCGCAATCTTCAAATTCGTCTCATTCGTCGCAGACACTCGCCCACGCGGCACCACGCGGTGCGCAATTAATTCATCAAGATAGATCAAACCGAGTTCACACGCTGCATCACCAAGCATGCGCGTTTTTTCGACCTCAACCGGCTTGCTCTGGGCCTTGCTCATCTGCATTTCCAGATACCGAACGTTGTCGCGATTCATCTTTTCCTCGTTCTGAATTTCACTAAGAGATTCCAGATGCATAATCGAAAGAACCGAATCTATCGAACCCACCATCTCTAACGATTGAGACAACTGGTCCGACAAATCGGGCATTTGCGCTTCGATGATCGCGATCTGCGATTTGGACGTTTCTTCAAAACACTCAAAATATGGAACAAATTCTGTCCCACTTTCGCGTGTCGCCTGACGACGTTTGATCGACTCCAGCTTCTTATCGCTCATGCGACGAGCCATTGGACGTCGACGCTGCCAGTGTTGTTTCATTGCCTGAAGATGATCATTTACAATAATAGCAAAACCTATTGCTATCATTGCTATTCCCATCAATAGACAAAAAACAAACATCAAAAAACGGCCTCCATGCCACGGATGCTATCAGGGAGCGCATCCTTGCGCTTCTACCTAAAAACTAGTGCCACACTTTACCACACTTCCACGCGCGAAAATACCTATTTTTTAAAAAATTTATGTGTTCCAATGTCGGTAATGTGATCATTTGAACAAAATATGAATTATATATTCACATTTTGATAATTTATTCAGTTATTTTTACTGAACTACATTGTAACTTTACAACCCGCTCCGCAATTTTAATGCTTTCACCTTGTTAAGATCTTCTTCACTGAGTTCAAAAGGATAGGCAGGACAATCGTTAAAGTTCTGAAACGTCGTCATAAGGTTGATGCGCGCACGCGGAGCGTGTTCTTTGAGCCAGTCGACGCACGGACGCGTACAACAATCGACGTGTCCAGGCATGACCAGATGACGCACAATGACGTCGCACGACGAGTCACACGCTCGCTCAATATTGCCGGTCACGCGCTCAAAATAGTCGGGACACGGCCCAACAATGCTCGGAGCACAAGCCGAACAGGCTTTGAGATCAAAAACAAAGCCGTCCATCACCGCCACAATGTCACGCTGACGCGACGGGTCGTAATAACCATTCGTGTTCAAATAAAACGGGATGGTGCGCGTCAACTTCGTTTTGAGCAGCCGCGTGGCTTCAAGCACAAAGTCGAGATAAATCGTGGGTTCGCCACCGATCCACTCGAAAGCACGCACGTTGGATGCACTGAGCTTGTCAGCCAACAACTCGGCGTAGGTCGCTGCATCACCAGTCCAGGTGCGGCGCGCAGTCTGCCAATGAATGCGCTCGCTACACGTCGGGCAGTTCAAATTACACCCACTCATATTGACGATGAATGCCGGTGAGATCTCCAATTCCTCGCCACAGTGAATGAATTGCTGATAAATCCTGGCTTGCATGCTCAACCTCAGTCGATGTCAGCCGCCAAACGGCCCAACTGGTCGATCAGGTCACTGGCGGTGAGAGACGTGCGCGTTTTGGCGATCTCACGCCCGGCGCGAGAATGCCAACTCACGGCGATGGACGCGATGCCACAAGCGTCTGGCCACGTGTCGAAAGCGCCACCGCGCGCCTGGGCTGCGATCGCCGCCAGAATGCCACCCAACACGTCGCCGATGCCGGCCGATGCCATCGCCGCATTCGGGTAAGGCAGCAAAGCCAGGGTCGGTTTGGGCGTAGCGATATGCGTCACGTGCGACTTCAAAATGACGTTGGCGCGATAAGTCTGGGCGAGCGACAGAGCGATCCTGCCGGGATCGCGTGTGACCTCGGCGACCGAAACGCCAGCAAGTCGTGCCGCTTCACCAGGATGCGGCGTCAAGAACACGTCGCATGCCGCAAACCTGGTGTCGGCACCGAGTTCGGCGAGCGCCCAAAGCGCGTCGGCATCCAAAACCAGCGATTTGGCATACGTCGTGAGATGTCGAACGAGTGCCAACGTCGAATCGCTTCGCCCCAAACCGGGGCCGACGAGCACGACATCGGCGCGTGCCAGCGCCGCATCAAGCTTGTCGAAATTCAAAACGCCGTTTTCGGCAACCTGAACGCGCATGATCTCGTCGGGTGGCGTCAAGCGCACAGGTGAAGCGAGCGTCACAAGACCAGCGCCAGCCCGAAGCGCGGCTCGCGCCGCCAACGTCGGCGCGCCCGGCATCTCGTCGGAGCCACCCAACACCAACACATGGCCGCATTGACCCTTGTGAACGTTAATCGCGCGGTGAGCCGGCCATTTGCGCGCCACATAGGCGTCGCCCAGAATGACGCGACGCAATCCGTTGCCTGACCACGGGCCTAATCCAATGTCCACACACGTCAAACGCCCTGTGTACTGCGGGCCATCACCGCAAAAATGACCGAATTTGGGCGCCCCAAACGTGATCGTTTCCGTGGCGTGAAGTGCCCGCGGCGGTGCCTGGTCTTCTGCCGTGCCTCGAAATCCCGTCGCAGCGTCAAGCCCCGACGCTATGTCTACGCTCAGGATCGGACAATTCAGCCCCTCAATGCACTGATACACTCGCGTCATGAGCGGATTGTGTGATGGACGATAACCCGTTCCAAAAATCGCGTCTATGACGAGCAACTCACGATGATCCTTCCACGCGGGAATGGCCGTAACGTCGTTGAGATCACGCAAAATTACGCGCGGAAGATCCTGAACGCGCGCAAACACGGCTTTGGCGTCGGGCGATTTCACAAACGCGTCATCAAATCCAAACAAGCGCACTTCACAACCAGTGTGACGCAAATAATGGGCTGCTACAAGGCCATCCCCACCATTGTTGCCTGGACCACAAAAGACGAGCACCGTCGACGGGTGATAGCGCAACGCCGCAAGCGCCACTTCGCGCCCGGCCACCTCCATCATCGCCAGACCAGCTTCCGGGCGACGACGGATCTCAGCCGCTTCCCACGCACGCATATCGTCTGGATGAACACACGCATTACCGTCAATGTGTAGAGGGACGTTCCACGAAAATGCCATAATTTGCCGACCTCACTCTGAATGAATAATGTGAATCTACAGCGTTGACAGCGCGCAAACGCCGTCATTTTTCGAAAAATAAAACATTATTATTCTAAATAATCAAACTTTCAGTCACAACGCTGTCAGATATCATTCATTTGAATAATAATTTCCCCCCTTCACTGACGTTTGACAGTTCCGACCAAATGAAGAAGCTGTCATCCAAACTCACTGAATAGGAACAAATTCAGCCTGTTCTTCCCATGATCACCATGCCAACCGACCTCTCTCTGCTCAACACGCGTCTTCCTGTCCGACTTGACTGGTGGCGCACACTCGCCCGATGCCTAGACGTCTCGCCATTTGATTTCCAGACGTTGACGCAAAAACTTTGTGAATTCAGCCACGACCATGGTCTTGAAGGAGACGGGCTTTTGACGCCAAAACTGCGTTGTGAACTCGTTCACACGTTCGATGCGCTAAAAATTCGTTTGGTCGGTCCCAATATGACGCCGCGTTGTGTGTTAGCGACACACCACGAAGCACAGATCTACGACGACTGCGAAGCGATCGTTCGTGCCGCCGACGGCGCGACCTTCGTCACGCCCTTCGTGCCACAGCTGTTAGCCTTGCGAGGCACCGAGTTACGCGCCGACGGCGTTTGGCAGACCAACTCGGCGGCGCATTTTGCGCAAGCACCCTACGGCCAGCGTGACCACTTCTCGTCTGACAAGCCCAATTGCTTTGACTCGGTCTTTGTGCTGTTTTGGCGAGGCACCGAGAAACACGCCATGTTATTCGAAGGCACGGTCAATCCCAATGCCATCTGGTCGGCCGGCACAGCCCATCTCTGCGACGGGCAATACACCTTCAAACTCGGTCGCCACCGCACCTATAGTCGACCACACATTGATGCCATCCTTCAGGCCAGTATCGACTGGCCAGCCGACTGGCTCTACGAATCCGATGACGAGCATGTCCGCTACATCGCGCTTGAAGGCACTTCACCCGTCAATGTCGTGCGCAGTCACGGCAATGCTCTCGACATCAGTGACGAAGATATTATTCGTGCTGAAAACAAAATTTCAGAATTTGATGCAACTTATGTCGATCAAAATAAAATAAAGATCAACATACACACCTGTCCTTACGACGTGGCATCATCACTCGGTTGTCAAAATATTCGCCCTGACCAGTATGCCGACTTCATTCGCGCGATAGCTTTTTTAGAAACACAGTCGCGCGAACGATTCGGTTATGCCTTTGAAACGTGGTACACGTTGATTGACGCGTCGCGAACGTAGTCACGACACGTCTACGGGACTAAGAAACGAGCTAATTATTCAGCGCAGGCAGTCTTCTCGTTGTTACAGCCGTTTGTGCATTTTTCCTGAATGGGGAAGAGCCACATGCCACCTTCTTTGGCCGGGTAGCAGAAATAGCTGTCGGAATACGCCTTTTCGTCTTTACCGGTACACTGCAGAATGTTCTCTTCTTCACTTTCACAAGGCGTGACGCATTCAGCGTAATCAGTCAGTCCATAACCATCGGCCAAGTAGTGGCATTCATAGCGACAGGCTTCACTAACCACGACTTTGTCCACGGAATGACAGAAATAAAGGCTGTTGTCTTTACAAAAATCGACGAAAGTAGAGGGATCACATGGGGTATCTTCAGCAATGACGTCAGCGCATTTGAACTTCTTATCGCCATCGGGCATACAGGTCGAATTAGCACCACACTTGTTCTTGACGTATTTGCCATTGTCGCAGTTATAGACGTCGTCCGCGTAACATGTGGAAGCGCTACAAGGCTTGCCTTCAGCCACAGCAGGGGCTTTTTCGGTACAGGCGCCATTTTCACAGGCTTCCGCGCAGGGGTCATTGGTGTAAGCAAAGTCGTAAAACCCACCACTTTGAACGGGTTCACAAAAATGCGCTTCGATGTATTTGCCATCGCAAGTGGCGTAATCGGGAGTATCTTTTTCACAAGGTTCGACGCAATCGGCCCATTTGCTTTCATTACTGACCTGACACGAGGCTTTATTACCGGCAGCTTCGGCATACGCCTCGCAATCACGCAAGATCTCTTTGCCATCTTCGCAAATGTGCGCCACGTCGGCATCGCAGAATTCCACGAACGACTTATCGCAGCTTTTACCCGACTCGGTTGCAAAATCTTCGACCGAAACATCACCGTTGACGGGCGGTTCGTCTTTATTGTCTTTTGAACAGGATTTATCGCAGGTACACGACGGATCGGTCTTGCAACTGCAACTGCACTCGCTGGGCGTCGACGTGCAGGATTTATCGCAGGTACACGACGAATCGGTCTTGCAGCTGCAACTGCACTCATTGGGATTGACTTTCTTTTCCTCTTTTGAGTCGTCATCGCACCCAGTCGCAAAGACGGTCGCAAAAATTCCCAGAACCAGGCCAAAAAGTAACTGACGTTTCATAAAAACTCCTGAAAGGCGGTCGAATGAGAATGACCGCATCACAAACCGGAGGAAAGTTTTAGCGAAAATCGCTATGATTACAAGCTCAAATACATGCACGCAACACAATGCATTGCACACACGACAGCACGGCGCATCAGGCCGTGCCATTCCGAGGCATTACTTATTGATGTAACCGACGGCGTCGCGGGCGCGATTAAGCACTTCATTCATCTTGACGCTGGCGCGTTGAGCGCCGTCGCGCAGAATGTCTTCGAGTGTATCAGGGCGTTCCATGAAATCGTTGTAGATCTTTCGGGGACCTTCGGTCTGTTCGATGAGCAGGTCATAGAGAGCCATTTTGGCGTGGCCGTAACCAAAACCAGGCGTACGGTATTTTTCTTCGATGTCAGCGATCTGTTCAGGCGTCGCAAAGAGCTTGTAGAGATTATAAACATTGCAGTGTTCGTAATCTTTGGGCTGATCGATCGGCGTCGAATCGGTCACGATGCTCATGATCTGTTTTTTGAGCTGTTTGGGCGGAATCATGAGGTTGATCGTGTTGCCATAAGACTTGGACATTTTGCGACCGTCGAGTCCGGGGATGGTTGCAAGCGTCTCATTAAAGCGCGCTTCGGGCAGATGGAAGGTCTCACCGAACGCATAGTTGAAGCGTTCGGCCATGTCGCGCGTCATTTCGACGTGCTGAACCTGGTCTTTGCCAACGGGCACGATGTCGGAATCGTGGATCAGAATGTCAGCCGCCATCAACACGGGGTAGGCAAAGAGGCCGTGAACTTCTTCGCCTGCGTTACCACGGTCTTTTGCAGCTTTCCAAGCGTGGGCGCGTTCGAGCAAGCCCATATTCGTGACGCAGCTCAGGATCCAGGCGAGTTCGCAGACCTGGGGCAAATCCGACTGGCGGTAAAATACGCACTGTTTGGGATCAAGACCAAAGGCGAGGAAATACGCGGCGATCTGATGCGAGTATTCGCGCATTTTGGCACGGTCATGCACCGTCGTCATGGCGTGATAGTCAGCAATGAAGTAGCGGCAATCGTATTGTTCCTGCAAAGCGATTGCAGGTTTGATCATGCCAAGATGATTGCCAACGTGAGGCGAAAAAGTCGGTTTAATGCCGCTGAGCGAGATTTTTTTGGTCATAGTGTGACTCACAGAAGTCAAGGGCGCGCGGACGCAGTCATTCGAGCGAATCCAGTGAATTCGCGAGACAATAGCGCATGCGTGCGGTCAAAAAATTTTATGCAGGTATAGGCGCAAAAAAGCCCGGCACGAGGCCGAGCTTTGAAACGGGGTGAAAGCAGGCTTGGCTTAAACGGCGCCGCCTTCAATCAAAACAGCGACGAGGCTGTCGAGCGAAAGATCGTCTTTGGGCCACACGACGCCGGCATAGGCAACACGGCGCGGTTTGAGGCGCGAGGCTTTGACGGCATTCGAGCAATCAACAGGCTTGGTAAGCACCGCCACATGGTTGGGATCGGCAGGCATCTTGGGTTTGGCAATGACCGGTGAAAGGCTGCGCACCGACTGCGCGCCACCACGCGCCGGCGTGATCGGCGCTACAGGCGAAACTGGGCCAACGGACGGACCGTTCGTACTACCGGGAGGCGGCACAGAAGCACTCTTCGGAAGACTCGATTTCGCATACATCGCCGCGACTTTCGCGTCGTAGTCGCCTTCAAACAGCTTCTTGTAAAAGAACTGGTGCTGTTCGACCATGCGCTCTTTTACGACCTTGTTGATCTCAGCTTCGTCCGTCAGACCACTCACGGCGTCCTGATAGGACGTGCTCTTGCAGTCAAGCGTCTGACCCGAGTGAAAAACTGTCGTCGTAATATGGCCGTTCTTCAGACCGTTATCCTCAGTCTGAATGTGATACCACTTGGATTTGTATTCAATATCGTTATTGTAGGCGTTTAACATGACATTCCCTTTTCGCTGGAAAACACCTGTAAGCATCAAACATCATTTGACGCATCATTTTTAATGGTTATCCCGTCTTACGTCAATCATTAAACACACGTTCTGTGCAAAGTCACGACCGTTTCGAGATGCGCTGTCTGCGGCAACATGTCGACCGGCTGAATGTTCATGATCTGATAGCCATCCGCGATGAAATCAGCGAGGTTTTCGCACAACGTCTCGGGATTGCACGACACATAGATGATCGTGTTCAGTCCAAGTCGCATGATCTGTCGATAGGCCGTCGGCAGCAGACCACGTCTGGGCGGATCGATAACCAACATATAATCGGCAAAATTCGCGTCGTGATCGAGCAGATCACGCAAAATTTCAGCCGTGTCACCGGCATAGAACTCGACGAGATCGCTCAACCCATTGAATGCCGCATTCGCGCGGGCATTTTCGATCGCCTGTTCCTCAATGTCGACGGCAATGGCGCGATGCCCGTGACGTGCAAAACTCAGCGCGATCGTGCCCGTGCCGCAGTAAAGATCAAGCACCGGCGTGTTGGCTTTCATGTAGGGTTCAGCCTGGCGCCGCACGACATCATAAAGCTTTTCAGCCTGCAGCGTATTCGGCTGAAAGAACGCGTGCGGCAGCACTTCGAACTGAAGAGCGTGCTCGGCATCGGGCACATGCATCACCTCGCGCAGCACGGCCGGCCCAAAGATCAGCTCGTCGACCATCGTCGTGCGCGTCCCTTTTTCGCTCAAAATCTTCGTCCAATAGAACGTCTCAACTGGTTTCGACAGCGTCTGAAGCACACTCGCCGCGTAATCGTCGATCACTTCACGCGCCGTATGCACCGAGCCATCCCGATACGTCACGCTTTGCTCACCCGACGTCGTCAAAATCAACATCGACGCATCCGTTCGCTTGCCTTCACGAAGCGTCATCAACCGCAAAAAGCCCTCGTTTTTGCGAAACACATAGTACGACACACCGCGTTCGATCGCCCACGCCGTCGTCTTTTGACACAACTCTGGAATGCGCGGTGAAAACGACTCACAGTGGCTCAGCGTAATGACTTCGTGCTGGAACCCAGCCGGGTGCATGCCCACGCCCAGTTCGCCGCCACCGTCCGGACCAAACGTCAGTTCCATCTTGTTGCGGTAAAACCACTGCTGATCGCACCCCAACACCGCGTTTGGCGTCGCATCCACGTGATTTTTGACCAAAAAACGCTTCAAAATATCGCCCTTGAGCGCCAGCTGCGTTTCGTACGCGATCGATTGCAGCGTACAACCGCCACACCCCGTATCCTTGTCACATCGGCGTCCCGTGTGCGGACAACGCGGTTCAATGCGCGGATAACCATATTTCAGATAATCCACGACTTCGGCCTCCAGACCACCCTGTTCCACGCGTCGATACTCGGCCAACACCACGTCGCCCGGCAGCGCGCCACGCACTTCGACCGTCACGGGACGATCGCGCTCCACGATCTCCGTTCGCCCCCAACCACGAGTCGAAAGTCCCTCGATCGTCAACTCGTCACGCGTAAAAATCTTCTCTAAAAGTCTCTTTTTGCGAGTCATATTCTCAAATTTCCGTTTATCGTTTATCCCCGTCTTTCCAATTTTTTGGGGGCAACTATTATAATCTTAACGCGCCACAATGTAAGACGTTTTTTGGGTGGGGGAAGTCGGAAAATTGTCAATCCAAATGCATATTTGAGTAAACCATTTCCGGTGTCTTCCAACCAAGCACTTTTCGAGGTCTCCGGTTAATCTCTTCACAGACCTGTCTGATG
>JAZUKH010000059.1:0-9535 GCA_045643185.1 Myxococcota bacterium
TATTGGCATCGTCTTGAATACGAACGCACGTGCCATCGCAGTTGGTATAGCCTTCGACTTCTTCGCAGGCGACGCATTGACCGTCTTTGGGAAGATAACCGGCTTCACAGGTTGAGACGACGCATTGGCTGTTGCTGCAGAGTACTGCGTCCGCATGCGCTGGTTTGTTGGTGTGGCAGTCGTTGTCATGACTTCCGCAAGTGCTGATTTCGTCATGTTCGCAGGTGTTTTGATACGGATGATAACCGTCCAGGCATTCTGTGGCGACGCAGGCGCCTTCTGTACAAGATCCTGATTTCCAGCCATTCACGGATGTGCTGCAGGTGTGGTCGTGTGAGCCGCAATTCTGGAGTGAATCGTCTTCACAGGTATTGCCAAAGACGTGTTTTCCGGCTGAGCAAAGTGAACTGTCGGAATTGCCAACACATTCGCACTTGTCTGCATCGAACGATTTGTTTTCGGACTGACAAATTGTGTCGTTCAGGTCGCAGGCATCTGAATCGCTGTCATTTCCGCAGCCGATCAAGCCAAAGGTTGAGAATAATGATGTTAATAAGACGAGTTTGTTTTGTAATTTCATAGATTTATTCCTTTTATGATATTTTGTCGTTAACCAGTAGAGACGCGCGGTTCGCGTTCCCTGTAGAGACGTGCGTTCCGCGCGTCTCTACAGGGAACGTTCCGCGCGTCTCTACAGGGAACGTTCCGCACGTCTCTACACGCGTCCTGGTTTTATAGATTCAGCCATAAAGCGGGACGAACTGCGACATTAGTATTGTCGACAATACTGCCAGCATTGTCATTTAAGCCAATGTTACTGTAGACGGTCGAGGCGAACGCATTGGTCATGCCCGGCGATCGAAGCCACCAGTCGGCATAACAGTGAACGTCTGTACATGAACTATCTGAAGTATAGTTTTCTGAAACTGAACCATAGACATAAGCACCGTTTTTGACGACATAACGCGTGGCATCCGCTTGGCGGTCTGCATCGTCCGTAAAGTATTGCTGTGCTTCTGTGATGCTGAGCAAGAAGATTTTGTCCGTCGTTGCATTGCCAGGCTGTGCGTCGTAGTCAGGATTAGCGTGGGCTGGGATGTTGGATGACACGATCTTCATTTGTTCTGTGTCTGTAAATGCAGCATTGATGAAGTTCTTGCTCGTATAGTCCTTAGCATCTTCATTATAACTTTCGTCATAGCCATTGAGCCACGATCGAATCGTGCTCTGTTCCCAGGTTATGTCTGTCCAGGATGTGTTGTAGGGCTGCACATCGAGTGCTTTTTCGCTGATGATAAGGTATTGGCCTGAGGCGTTTGTGTCTAGTACGCGCCAGGTGATTGGTTCGTTTGTTGTATTGGGATCGTCATCCTGTTCATAATGACCAAACGGTATAAGAACTCCTTTAGTAATAGTTCTACATAAATTACTTATACATTTATCAGAACTGCATTCATTGCCGCATCCACCGCAGTGAGCTGAATCGAAGTACGGATAAACGAGTTTCCCGTCGCAATAAGTGGCTGTGGCGTTTGTTGCTGATTCTGTCGTGCAGACACCAGCGGCGCAGTACTTGCCTTTTCCGCAATCATTGCCGCAACCACTGCAGTTGGATGAGTCTATATCTGCACGAACAGCCTTTCCGTCGCAATAAGTCGTAGTTTCGCTCGTTGCTGGTTCTGTCGTGCAGACGCCAGCGGCGCAGTATTTGCCTTTTTCGCATTCATTGCCGCACCTACCACAATGAGAAGAGTCGTTATAGGGATAAACGGTTTTGCCGTTGCAAATGATCGTGGAGGATGAACTCAAGGTATATGTCTCGCATGAACCGGATTGGCATTGCGTAGACGATGGGCAGTTATTGCCGCAGACGCTGCAATTGGCGGAATCCGAGAGCGTATCGACACAGGCGTCATCGCAGGCGGTCAGTTCTGTGCCACAATTGAGTTTGCATTGGCCGAGCGAGCACAGTTTATTGGTGTTTTCGCAATTCGTGCAGTCGATGCCGCAGCAGGTGTTGGTGTCGGCAACGCATGTGTCGGTAGAGAAATGATAGTTGTCGGCGCACGTAGCGACCTGACATTTGCCATTCATGCAGTTGCCTGTTGACCAGCCGGCAACGGTTTGGGGGCAGTTGATTTGGGTTGGACCGCAATGTTCGATGTTATCGGCAACGCAGATGCCTTCTTCGGGGTGCATATTTTCGATGCAGGTCTGTGCCTGACATGTGCCGTTTTGGCAAACACCGGTTTTCCAACCGGTTTGGGTGACGGCGCAGTCGTTGTCATGACTTCCGCAAGTGCTGATTTCGTCATGTTCGCAGGTGTTTTGATAAAGATGATAACCGTCCAGGCATTCTGTGGCGACGCAGGCGCCTTCTGTACAAGATCCTGATTTCCAGCCATTCACGGATGTGCTGCAGGTGTGGTCGTGTGAGCCGCAATTCTGGATTGAATCGTCTTCACAGGTATTGCCAAAGACGTGTTTTCCTGCTGAGCAAAGTGAACTGTCGGAATTGCCAACACATTCGCACTTGTCTGCATTGAATGATTTGCCTTCGTTCTGGCAGTTATCTTGGGTTAAATGACAAGTCGCAGCGTGTTCAACGCAAAGGCATTTATCGGCATCGAACGATTTGTTTTCGGACTGACAAATTGTTTCGTTCAGGTCGCAAGCATCCGAATCGTTGTCACTACCGCAGCTAGTCAAGCTAAAGGTTGAGAGCAACGATGTTAGTAGGACGAGTTCGTTTTGTAATTTCATAGACTTATTCCTTGGCCGTTAACCAGTTGAAACGAAGTCCACCCATTTTAAGGTTCCAATTGGTCAGACTTTTATACGGTGTAAAACTTTTACACCGTATAAAAGTATTATACCGTATAAGAAATATTTTGTCATAAAAAATTCCACGTTATCAAGACAAAGACAACGTCGTTTTGAAAAGCAATTCGGTCGTTCCCCTGTAGATACGTGTCGCGGCGCAACAACAACGTTTAATAACGCAATATATGGGTCGCGCCCCTGTAGATACGTGTCGCGGTCGTTCCCCTGTAGAGACGTGTCGCGACACGTCTCTACAGGGGAACGGAATCGCGCGTCTCTACAGGGTAACAGTCCGCACAATTAGTTTTTTGTCCCGATCGCATCTGCGAACGCTGCAATGGTTTTATCGCATCGTGGTTGTGATTTTCATGCCATATTGTGGAAACATGCGGGATCTTCCTTATTCCCGTTCAAACCGCTCTATCACGCAATCATGCGCTTTGCGTTTATTATATTATTATAATTGATTCCCACCAATATAACTTCGTCATAGAAATCTTTTAGCCGATCGGGATATTGATTATTATGAATTTGATCGATTGCTGCACTAACGTCCTGTTTGAATTTAAGTCAATGATAACGGCAGGATTTATCGTTTTGGGCTTTGGTAATAATACAATATCAGCAAAAACTTTACCTGTGAGTGTCTCGCGGGTAATTATATATTGATTTTCTATAGAAATACATAAAACAGAGATCACGCAGACAAGCGCATTTTCATTATTATATCGTATAATCGACTCATATCGAGCACACAGATCATCGACTTCTTCCTGAAGAAAACCAACGTACGGTTCCAGCATCTGTGGCTTTATTATCGAATATTCTCGAAAATTATTAAGCGATGACTGCGTTTTATATTTTCTGATAGGCAAGATACCGGTAACGTATGCAAGCGCTAAATAGCTATTGGATTTATCCTTTTTGAACATATCACGCAAAAAGTGAATCCACTCCGTCTGCGTGACAGTATCATTAGGATAATTTCTAAAAATAGCATCCCACTCATCGATAATAATTACAAACTTCTCGCCAGTCTTATCATTGATCGTGGCGAGCATGTTTGGCAATGTCCAGTCTTCCAGAGGAAGATTTGACCAGGTCTGACGAAGTTCAGAACCGATCTCTTTTTCGATGCGATCAATAAAGCTTTTGTGGTCCTCACTGCGCTGCAAAAAAAGACTGAACATCGAATCGAATCACGTTGTCATTGATTCATGTGCTTCTCAAATGAGGGATCCTTCGCAATCTCGAAAGGTGCAAACATCGCACGTGAATCGCATGTCTTGCAATAATAGGCCTCGAGCATTTGTGCCGCAATCGATTTGCCAAAACGACGCGCTCGGCTCACGCAGACATAGCGTTCTGGGGCGTTGAGCCATTGATTTGTAAACTTAATCAGTCCTGTCTTATCGACGTAAATCTTGCCGTTTAAGACCTGTTGAAAATACTCATTTCCGTGATTGAGAAAGTGTCCCATCATAAAATGTCCCATGCTGTGCGATGACATGCAAACGACGTTTAATTTTGTCATAGCACTCGATTTATGGCGAGTGCTTGGACGGTTGGGTTATCTTCTGAGTTACATCTTATCCGAGGATCACAATTTGTTTTCGATTTTGCGTTGATCCTTGAGCACTTTGTTTTGATCAGGCCTAGGCCTGCGGCGCGCAGGGGGCCGGAGAGACGCAAAAGTTTGCGTCTCAGCGGGCATAGCCGCGTTGGGGGAACTCATCCCCCGCCAAAACAGCAGACAGATCCGCGCCGCATTTCTCTTTATCCAGATAGCGAAGCTCAACTTTGACTTCGTTACGCAGCAACTCAGTCAGAGATTTTTTTCTTTGTGTCGTTTGAGTTCCCATTCAAACCGTTTATAATAGCGTGCCTTGTTTGCACGACTTTAATGTCTAATGCCTCGGAGCCAATATATTATGAAGTGTCCAGCTTGTAGTGAAGAGATTAGTGATAAATCGCGATTTTGCAGTGTGTGCGGTGAGCGCATTGACCGCTCCGCATCTACGACCACGATGTCGGCCGTCTCGACCTTGTCGTCATCTACCGAGAGTTTGTTGGATGGAATCGACGCCGATCAGGATGATCTGTCGGTGGCCAAAGTTTCGAAAGTTCGCCGCCCGAGCTCAACGAATAGCGCGATTCGATTTGATGATGTGGAAGAAGATGATGACAGCGATTTTGGATTTAAGACGGTGACGACGCTGCCGCCTGTGGCATCAGTGCCGTCCCCTGTGTCGCAGGCGCCTGCCATTGATTTTGAAGATGATGCGGCAGGGGATGACGATGACGATTTTGGATTTAAGACGATGACAACGTTGCCGCCCGTCGATGCGCGTGTGCCAGAAAAGCCGAAGTCAGCGTTTTCGCTCGACGATTTGGATGACGATGACGACGATGACGATGACGACATTGAGTTTGGCATGAAGACGGCCATTGCGCTCACGCCCGTTGTGCCGGGGACAGCCACCCCAGCGGGATCTAGGACGATCAGTACGGGGAATTGTGGCGATGAACGCACCATGTTGCTTCCCACGGTGGAGTCACCGGAACAGATCCAAGCGCGTCGTGAAGCTGAGGAACGTGCGCGTCGTGAAGCTGAGGCGCAAGCGCGTCGTGAAGCTGAGGAACGTGCGCGTCGTGAAGCTGAGGAACGTGCGCGTCGTGAAGCTGAGGCGCAAGCGCGTCGTGAGATCGAAGCTCGCGTGCGTCGCGAAGTTGAAGAACGCGCGCGACGTGAAGCCGAAGAACAAGCGCGTCGCGAGGCCGAAGAGCAGGCGCGCCGCGAGGCCGAAGAGCAGGCGCGTCGTGAAGCTGAGGAACGTGCGCGTCGCGAGGCTGAAAAAGCGGCTCGTGATGCCGCTGTCATGGCTTTGCGTCTTGAAGAAGAACGCCTGCGTGTAGAAGCTGAAAAAAAACAGCGTCTTGAAGATGAGATCAAGGCGCGCGTCGAAGCTGAAATGGAGCAAAAATACCTGCACCAGATCGAAACATTAAAAGAACAGCTTCGTCAGACTGAAATTGGTCAGGAAAAGACGAATCGCGAGATCGACGCGCGTATTCAGCGTGAAAAAGAGGCACGCGCGAACGCCGAAAGAAAAGCTCGTGATGTCCAAAATCGACTTGAAAGCGCTTTGCGTGATGCCGAAGAGCGCATCAATGCCGAAAATGCCGCACGCGTCGATGCCGAAGCGCGTGCCAATGCCGAAAATGCCGCGCGTATCGAGGCTGAAAACCGCGCTAAAGAAGCAGCCAAGGCGCAGGCTTTAGCCGAAAAACGCATTAAAGCCGCTGAGGAAATCGCTAAAGAAGGGGCCAATAGCGTTGAAAAGATTCGTGAGGCTGAAAAACTGGCCGAAGAGGCGAAGGCGCGCGCGCAGGAAGCCCTGAATGCGCAAAAATTGGCGGAAGCCAAAGCGGAAGCCGAGGCTAATACGCGGCGCGCCGCTGAAAAGCAGGTGGCAAAAGAACGAAAGGCTAAAGAAAATGCTTTCGAACTCGTTCGCGATCAGGTCGAAAAAGAGTTTGGCGACCAGGCTCAGGCCGAAAAAGATGCCATCAAGAAAACGCTCATGGAGCAGCTTGAACGTTCTCAGGCCAAAAAAGCTGAGATCGAGAGCAAATTGACCGGAGAACTCGTTCAAATTGAGCTTCAACGTAAGCAGGAAGCAGAAAAACTCACGCAGGAGCTTGCCGAACTCAAGGCACAAACCAAGGCTGAACGCGATGCGGCTGAGGCCAAGATACGTGAAGAATACGATCGAAAAGTTGCGGAGTGCGAAAAGAGTGCGCGTGAAGAATATGCGGCGTTGTCTCGAAAAGCTCAGGAAGACAAACAAAAGAGCATTGCTCGTATTCAGGCGATCATGGCCGAGCAGAGCGAAGCGGAATTCAATCAGTTGATGCTGCTTCAGAACGAAATGGAAGCTCGTCTTCGTGCCGAAAAAGAAGCCCGTGAACGCGCTGAACGAGAACGTGATCTGGCTCAAATCGAGGCAGAACAGGCTAAGTTGCTGCGTTCCAGTGATCAGGTCGCGATCGAGCCTGCAATCGTCGAGACGGTTGAACAGGCTCCGGTGGAGGATATTAAAACTCGTGCTGATCGTCTGCTCGACGAACTCGATAAAGCGGACGAGATGCTTGACGAGCCTTGCTCGGTCGAAAGCGGTTTTCTGGATCGCCTGATGAATGGCAACTCGAAAACTGAAACGGAAGAAAGCCATTCTGATGACGAGATCGAACGATTGAAAAGTCAGATCCAGGTCGCGACGGTGACCGAAACCTCGTCGGTTCAAGAAGAGGAGGCGGTTGGTCTTGGGGCATTGCCACAAGCTGAAGTATCGACGCTCTCCATTCTTGAAAGCGTGACGCCGATTGCTGTCGAGACGCCTATCCATGCCATTCATGTTGAACTTGCTGATGGTTTTCAGGCTGGCAAAGAGGCTGGAAAACGGATCGGTACGAAAAGTGGACGCAGCGCTGGGCGAAAAGCGGGCACCAAGGCCGCTGAAGCCGATCTGGCTAAGCCTGAAGTCAAACGTTCGTCAGCCATTTCTTCTGATAACCTCAGTGATTGCGATATCTACGGTACGCTCAAAAACGAGGATATTCCAAGCAACAGCTTTACAGAGCTGGATGCGGATTTCTTTGACGAGGGCGATAACATCGTCAAGGATGGGGGAAAAGTTAAATTTGTTTTGGCGACCATTTTTGTCCTGATCTTGATCAGTGTCGCGGTCTACTTTGCTTTCTTTGCTTAATGTGAAAGGTCGGCTTCAGTTGAGTCGGCCTTTTTTTCGTTTGTGTGTCCAGTCGGTCTTGCGTGTGAGCCCGAGACTGTTTATGCGCGTGTTTGGCGACTAACAAATGGTTTGAACACGCCGGTATTGAAGTGATTATGATGAAAACAGTGTTGTCTTTGAAAGAAGCCAGTGCGGGCGAGGAAGTCCGACGGGCTTTTAGTGCAGATATGGCGTTGGCTGCGGATGATTGTATTAACCATTTGACGGGGCTTACGGGCATCGTCTTCAGAAAGACTTATTCAGTCGTCAAGAATGTGCGCCCAAACTATGTCGAACACGTATTGTTCGTGATGAGTGACGATTTTATCAATGCCTACGACCCCATTCACGAAAAATACCGGAGAGCCGTGCCCGCGACGTCTGAAGCTTATCCACCCTACGTGGAGCACATCAAAAAATACAAGCGTGAGACGTTTGATGCGTTTGTGCGTGTGACGGATCGCTATGCGGCGACGCGTAAAAATCACGTGTTGGGGAAAGCCTATGTGGCTTTTCAGCCGCAACTAAAAAGCTATTTTGACCTGGCCATTCCCTACCTGGCCAGGGTGATCGAAAAATACACCATTGTCGAGGTGTGATCGCCTCGTCATTGAATAGGAATCATGATGGAAAAAATCAGCGAATACATGGAACAGTGTGGTGTGCGCGCGCGTGCAGCAGCGCGTGCCTTGAGGACTGTCACTGCGGATCAGCGTCGAAATGCCCTGTTTGGCATGGCCAAAGCCCTTCGTGACGGGGAAAGTGAGATCCTGGCAGCGAACCGTGAAGACCTTGACAATGCCGTGTCAGCCGGTCTTTCGACGGCGATGCAGGATCGTCTGCTTTTGAACTCTGACCGCATTGAAAAAATGGCGGTGGCGATCGAGCAGATCGCCGCTCAGCCTGAAGTACTAGGTCGTTTGGAGGATGAACGCGTTCGACCGAATGGGCTTCGTGTGGCGCGTATGCGTATTCCGTTGGGCGTGGTGGCCATGATCTACGAAGCTCGTCCCAATGTGACGTCTGACGCTGCGGCGCTTTGTCTCAAATCCGGTAATGTCATCATTTTGAAAGGCGGGAAAGAGGCTTTTCATTCGAATGTGGCGATCGCCAATCGACTTCGTGGTGCCCTGGCTGCCGCGTCGTTGCCTGAGGATGCGTTGATCTTTGTCGAAACGACTGACCGTGAGGCCGTTAATCACCTTATCAAATTACGCGGCAGCGTAGATCTGCTTATTCCCCGTGGTGGCGAAGGGCTGATCCGTTTTGTATCAGAAAACGCGACGGTGCCGGTCATTCAGCACTACAAGGGCGTTTGTCACATCTTTGTTGAAAAGACAGCCGATATCGACAAGGCGATCAACATCATTTTGAACGCGAAGTGTCAGCGTCCAGGCGTGTGTAATGCGCTTGAAACGTTGTTGCTAGACCGTTCACTTGATTCGGCATCCGTGACGCGCATCGTGCAGTCGTTGCTTGAACGTGGTGTGACATTGCACGCCGATGAGGCGTTGATGGGTGCGTTTGCCTGCGACCAGGTCGTGCGTGCCACCGAGGAAGACTGGCCACGTGAATACCTTTCGCTCGACCTGGCGATCCGCTTTGTGGATGGCCTCGACGAGGCGGTTCAGCACATTGCGCGCTACGCATCCGACCACACAGAATCCATTTTGACGGAAGACCAGACGATGGCTGACCGCTTTATTCGTGAGGTGAACAGCTCGACGGTGTGCGTCAATGCGTCGACGCGCTTTGCCGATGGTGGTGAACTTGGTTTGGGTGCCGAAATCGGTATTTCGACCTCGCGTCTGCATGCGTATGGGCCAATGGGTTGCGAGGAACTCACGACGCGCAAATTCGTCGTGCTGGGGGATGGCCAGGTTCGCGTCTGATTGCACAGCCTCGTCAAGGGCCCTGCC